>JAYTLO010000307.1:0-24579 GCA_043729385.1 Akkermansiaceae bacterium | reverse complement strand
GTCCTCTAACGGCCGCAAAATGTTCTTTATGCAAGCGGACATGGACGTGGTCTCGGATGGCTCGGACGGCGATCGCCTGCCGACGATGCCTGATGAAATTGTGGATTCCCCGAACTACCAGCCGTTCACCAGCTACGGCTGGCCCAAGAAAACTCCGGTGCCCAATCCGATGGTCGCCGGTTGGGAGAAACGCGTGATCGCCGCGCAAAAGGAACTCGCTCTGCCCGCGACCGTTGCTGCTAGAAAAACTTGGCTGCGCGACCGCATTCAGTTTCTCAAACGCGGCATCGACGACTTGAAAGCCCGCAGTTTCCTCATCGCGGAGTATGATCCGTTCATCGTCATCCCCGTGAATGTCCTCACCTCTAACGACTCGTTCGCCCCGAAAGTCGGCGACTACGCGGTGGTCGTTTACGGCAAGAAAATCTATCCGTCGATCGTCGGCGACGGTGGGCCGACCTTCAAAGTCGGCGAAGGTTCGCTGCGGTTGGCGCAGGAAATTAATCCCAAGGCGTCTTCTTATAGCCGCCCGGTTTCGGATTTAAAAATCAGTTATCTGGTATTTCCCGGCAGCCGCGAATCCGAGCGAGTCCCGCCGGATTACGAGAAGTGGCGGCAGCGTTGCCACGACTTGTTAGGGGAGATCGGTGGCCTCGGCGAGGGCTATGAACTCCATCAATGGCAAGACCTGCTGCCGAAACCCATGCCGCCGGTGCAGGCTCCGATTCCTGATCCCAGTAAGCCGTTGATTCCCTCAGTCACGCCTCCGCCGGCGCCAGGCAGCGGGCCGCCGGTGGTTCCGCCAGTCACTCCTCTTTCGTCGCCTCCAGCATCCGGCGCACCCGCTCCCGCGAAAGCGCCTGAATGATTTTCAGCAAAAGCAGCAGGCAAATCAGCGTCACTCCCATTTCTAGCAGCGGCGTAAATCCGCGTGGTCGCTCCCCAGTTAGAAACTTAGCCAAGCCCGGCAGATTGCCCAAGCCGCGCGCCCCGCCAAGCATCGCCAAGATGCCCGCACCGATGATGCCGTGCCATTTCATCCTCAGCGAGAATGCCCCGCAGATCACGATTCCGCCGCCCAAGGTCAACGCGCCTTGCAGGAATCCCACCGAGTCCGGCTTGGCCAAGATCGACATCGCCGCGAAGCCCAGCGCCACGATCACCAGCCCGCTGATAAGTATGTAAATCCGCATGCCCGGACTGGACGCGATCTGCCTACGACTGGCAAGAAATGAACCATGGGTCTCGGCTCGTTAAGCCGTTAGCGCGAGGGTGGAGTGCCTCTAGGGGAAATCGGAAGAATGAAGGATATAGAAGAAGTAGCGCATCACCGCGATTCGCCAGCAGCACGCAGGATGGAGGCCCGCAGGGAAGGAGCCATCCAGAAGCGAGCTTCTTGCTCCAGACGATCTAGCAGAGGTGCTACTGACGAAATCAATAAGCGCTGGCGGGCCTGTAGTAAAATGCCCAGCAGACCCATCGTTCTCAGCTTGAGTGCGCTGGCAGCGGCACGCCCCTCGGACTCATCCATGAGCAAAAGATCAGCCCTCAGTTCCAACGCCAGTGAGAGCGCCGCGACCTCGCCGGCATGAAGGACCGGAGAATTGGCCCATCCATGCGCTGTCGTCAGCGGGGCCGTGCGCTGGATGTAATCAGGGAAAACTAACCCTTGAAACCGGATGTCCGTAACTGCCAACCGCAGGAACTCAGCTTCCACATCAGGCGGCGCATGCACCGTGCGAAATAGCACAGGGAGCAGTGATTCATGCTTCAGAAAGCAGAGGTTCAGAATGACGGATGTGTCAGCCACGACGATCACCGGGAGGCAATTGCACGAAGGGTTTCCAAGTCCTGTTCCAGCATTTCTTCCGTGTATGTAGGAATCCGGCGCAAATAGAGTGCTTGGTCAAAGTCATAGCGGCTGACTCCAGCCACATCGGCCGCCGATTGCCTTGAAAGATGACCCGCCGCATACCCTCCACAGGCAAGATCCAGAAGTATATCCTGCTCGGCGATGTGATCGAGGGCTGGGAGATCTGGAAGGGTGATCGTCATGCTGGAAGTATTACTCGGTGCAGCCGTCCGGCGCAAGAACTTGGAAGAATGTCACAACCGCATTTACCGGCGCTTCTTTGTCGCCGGCTCGGTGACGATAGTGGCGCGGGGAATGACCTCGGGTTGCGCGGGCTTGGCGTCGCCTGATAGATCGGTGTCGGGGAGGGTTTGTGGGCCGCTGTTGCGGGTGATGGAATTGTTCGCGTATGAAGTGGCGACGAGACCTTTTTCCAAGATCAATCCGGGGCCGAGATTGAGGGTGACTTGGTTGAGAGTGACGGGCAGGCGCGCTGCGGCGGCGCGGATGACGATGCCGCCGAGGAGGTTGGCGCGGGCGATGTTACCGGTGATTTTACCAGAGCTGGCACTGTCGAGGACGATGCCGAACTCGCGGTTGGCGATGAGTTGGTTGCCCTCAAGAGTGGCTGCGGCGAGACCGTTGTCGGCGTGAATGCCGTTGCCGCTGTTGCCCTCGCAGCGGGTGTTGACGAGGATGAGCGAGGCTCCGTCCCACGACTCGATGCCGTGCTCGAAGTTGTTGAGCGACTCACATTCCCTCACGTCGAGGGCGCTGCCTTTGCCGATGACCGCAGCGCCGTTCCAACCGTTGTCGGCGAAGCGGCTGCGGCTGACGGTGGCTTGCCCGCCCTCAATGACGGCGAGGCCGTGGCCGCTGGCGTCGGTGAAACGGCAATCGACAAATGTCGCACTGCCGCCACGGATGAGGGCTACGGAAAACCGCTCGGTGCCGGTGGCGAAGGCTTCGTGGCGGAGGGTGATGCCGCTCACTCGCGCACCCTTGGCAGCAGGGCCGATGGTGATGGCGCTGCCGTTTTCCGGGGGGCATTCGATCTTCGTTTCGGCGAATCCGGCGCCTTGCAACTCGACGGCGGCTTCAACAATGAGCGGGCCTTTCCAAGCTCCCACGCCGAGTACGATGCGGTCGCGGTCGCGGGCGCTGTCGAGAGCTTCTTGAGGCGTGGCGAAATCCCCGGGAACGCGGAGGGTGCGGGTGTAGCTGGAAAATTTCTCCAAACGGGCGGCGATCTCCGCGTTTTCCGGGGCGAGCGAGCTGGCTTCGCGCAGCCAATCGAGCGCTTGTTGGTCGAACTGCCCGTGGTCGCGGGCGTTGGCCATGTTGAAGAGTTCTGCGGCCTTCTCGCGGTCGGCGGAGGATTTTTTTAGCGCGGTGATGGCGTCCGCGAGAATGGCTTGCGCGTCCGGATCGGCGGGCGCGGCGGTAAGGATTTCTTGGGCGGTGGAAATGGCGAGGTTCCATTTCCGCTGATCGAGCGCCTCGCGGGCGGAGGTGACTTTGCGGGTGAGCGACTGGCCGACGCGGGCAGCTGCAATTTTCTCGAGAAGTGCGGCGGCGTCTTTTTCGTTAGGGTGCTTGGCGAGCACTTGGCGGGCGGCGGCGGTGGCTTCGTCGAGACGACCGGCCTCGAGTTCGGCGGTGGCCTGGCCGGTCCAGTAGGCGATAAACTGAGTTTGCTCCTCGCCGAGGCCGGCCTCGATGCTGCGGCGACCGTGCGCGGCGAGATCCGAACCGGGTGAGAGCTGCTCGATTTCGGCAAAGGAATTGGAGGCTTCCTGCCAGCGGCGGTTCTCGACATAGGCGGCACCTTGGCGTTCCAAGAACGCGATGCGGAGCAGGCGTTGGCCCTCCTTGGCATTTTCGCTTTCCACATACAGCCAGCCACCTGCACCGGCACCGATGAAGAACACAAGAAACCAAGCGAGATACGAAGGCGCGCGGCTGCGTGGCTTTGGTGCTGATTCCGCCTCGGCGGTCCAAGCGGTCGCAAGCTCGGGAGCGCTAGTTGCCGTTCCAAGAACTTCAGTCTTGGCGGGGTGTGGAATCGCGGGTGCGTCTGAAACTAACAGCGCCGCTGACGGCGGAGCATCCACCGTGCCGACGGGCAAGTGCTCGTGAAGGGCGGCTAGCGCTTGGTCGAACTCGACCAGGCCTTTTTGATAGCGTTCTGCCAGCGTTTCGTTAGGCGCCGTGCGGACCATCGCGGCGATGCGCTCGCGGGCGTCCTTAAACTCGGTGAGGTGAGGAGTAGGATCTTCCGCAGGACCAAGTCCAAGGATCTTGCGGGCTTCAGAGAGAGTCATGTGAGTGGGGGAGGGGAGGTGGGATGAATCAGTCGGCTATGTCGGATGCGACCGATGAAATTTCAACCAACGAAACGCTGGACGATGGGCATCCGGCGACCGATGCCGAACGCCTTCGAGGTCACCCGCAAGCCGGGCGCGGCTTGGTGCCGTTTCCATTCGTTGAGATCCACGCGGCGTTGCACCCAGCGCACGGTCGTTTCGTCGAAGCCACGGGAAATGATTTCGTCGGCGGAAAGCTGGTGCTCGACGTAGAGTTCCAAGATTCCATCGAGAATTTCATACTGCGGGAGCGTGTCTTGGTCCTTCTGGTCGGGCCGGAGTTCGGCGCTCGGCGGCTTGTCGATGGTGTTCCAGGGAATGATTTCCCGCTCGCGGTTGATCCAGCGTGAGATTTCGTAAACGCGGCATTTCGGAAGGTCGGAAATGACGGCTAAGCCACCGCACATGTCGCCGTAAATCGTGCAATAGCCCACAGCGAGTTCGCTCTTGTTCCCGGTCGTTAGAAGGAGGTGGTTGTCCTTGTTAGAAAGCGCCATGAGCATGACTCCGCGGAGGCGGGATTGCATGTTTTCCTCAGAGACGTCTTCCGGTTTCCCCTCGAAAACCGGCTGCATCGTGGCTTTGACTGCCGCGAAGACATTTCCGATAGGCAACTCGTCGCAGCGGATGCCGAGGTTTTTCGCGAGCGCGAAAGAATCGTCCACACTGCCGCGCGACGAGTAGGGGCTGGGCATCGTGAGACCGCGCACGTTCTCCGGGCCGAGTGCGTCGGCGGCGATGGCGGCCGTTAGAGCGGAGTCGATCCCGCCACTCAGGCCTAGGCAGACGCTGGAAAACCCGCATTTCGTGACGTAATCGCGGACGCCGAGGACGAGGGCTTGGTAGAGTTCCTCCGCATCGCACGAGTCTAACGGCGCGTCGGTTTCCGCCGCTTGGAATGGATCGACCACACGGCAGCTCTCGGCGAATCCGGCGAGCTGGGTGACGATGTTGCCACGGGCATCGGTGACCAATGAGTGGCCGTCGAAAATGAGCTGGTCGTTCGCGCCGACTGCGTTGCAATAAATCACCGGTACTTTGGCCCGCCGGGCAATCCCGCCGATCATCGCGCGGCGCAGTAACGGCTTGCCGAGGTGGAAGGGCGATGCGCTGAGATTGACTAACAAGTCGATGCCTTTTGTCGAGAGTTCCTCCAACGGATCGCGATCATAAAACGGCCGCTGGAGGTAGTCCTCCGTCCAGATGTCCTCACAGATCGTCACGCCGATGCGGTGGCCGTTCCAGGAAATCGGCTCGCACGACTCGCTTGGCTCGAAGTAGCGCCGCTCGTCGAAAACGTCGTAGGTCGGCAGCAAGGTTTTCCAGACGCGGTGCTGGATTTTCCCGTGCTCCAGCCAAGCCGCCGCGTTGCGGAACGGCTTGCCGGGATGCGCTGGATGATGGTGGTCCACGTAGCCGACGAGCAGCGGCACATCGCGGATTTCCCCAGCGAGGTAGTCCAGCGCTTGCAGACATTTCGGGACAAACTGGGATTTAAACACCAGATCCCGCGGCGGGTAGCCGACCAGCGACAGTTCCGGCGTGATCACTAGGTCCGCACCCGCTTCGAGGCATTCCCGATAGGCCGCGAGGATGCGTTTCACGTTGCCGGGAAAGTCCCCGATGACCGAGTTGATTTGGGCGAGGCCGATGTTCATAAACACGCTGAGAAAACACCCACAAACGGCACCGGGCAAAGGGAAAAAACATTTTGGCGAATGCCCGCATTTGAAATCCAGGAGAACTCCCGATGCAGTGACCTACAAAGTGACAGATAAATAGTAAAGAATCTGCTTGGCGCTTGGGATTGGGGAAGTAGGGTGGCGAGATGCGAAAGGCGAGGTGGTTGGCGACATGGCGGAATTCAAGTTCGAAGCCCGTAATTTATCACCTTGTCTCGAGGGTGGTGGATCGGCGGTTTGTGTTTGCGGAGCGGGAATGCGAGGCGTTCCGGATGTTCATGCGGATGTATGAAAATTTTTCCGGCTGCCGGGTTTTGTCTTACTGCGTGATGTCGAACCACTTTCACCTGCTGCTGGAAGTGCCGCCGATGGCGGAGGGCGGGCTGAGCGACGAGCTGCTGCTGCAACGACTTTCCGCGCTCTACTCCGAGGCTGTTGTGGCGGGTGTGGCTGCGGAATTGGCGGAGGCGAGGAAGCTGGGGCCGGATGGTGAAGAGGCCCGCGTGGCGGCGATTCACGCCCGTTTTACCTACCGAATGCATGATTTGAGCGAGTTTATGAAAGGGCTGCTAATCCGCTTCACGCGCTGGTTCAACCGGGAGCATTCGCGGAAAGGCACGCTGTGGGAGGAGCGATTCAAGAGCGTGATCGTGGAAAACGGTGTGGCGGCACGGACGATGGCGGCATACATCGATCTCAACCCGGTGCGGGCTGGCTTGGTGAATGATCCGGCGAACTATCGCTGGAGCAGCTACGGGGAGGCCGTGGGTGGTGGGAAACAGGGGAACGGGAAAAAGGCACGCGAAGGGTTAGTAAGGGCGAATTTATGCGATCAGGGGGTCGGCTTCGATGCGGAGAAATGGCAGGATGTTGCGCGCCTGTATCGGCGACTGATGGGCCTTGCACTTGGACGCAAGCCGGGTGCGGCCCAGGAAACTGGAGCGGGAAATCACGAGGGCCAAAGCATGATGAACACGGCTGAAATGCTTGCTAGCACGGACAACGGAACGGTGTTGAAGGACTTGGGAATGGCCAAAATGCTTCGCTGCCGGGTGAGATATTTCACGGACGGTGCGGTGATTGGCAGCAAGGAATTTGTGAACGAGGCGTTTGCAAATGCGCGCGATAGATTTGGAAGCAAGCGCAAGGATGGCGCACGAGTGATGAGAGGCAGCGGCAGTGACGTGAAGGGACTGTTATGGAGTGTTAGGGATCTGCGGGTAGGAGTGTGATCGCGATTTTCCCGGCGCGAGTACCCGCTCCATGGCTGCTTCGTGATCTAGGAGCCCAGAAATCCGCTCGAACGACGGCTTGCCGTTTGCAAATCCGCTGACTAATTTCTCGCGTAACCGCCGCCTATGAAAGCCAATTACCTCCTCTCCCTGTTTGTTTTGGTCACCCCGCTTGCAGCTCAGGATGGGCCAAAGCCGGTCGAAAAAACGCCGGTCGTTGATGCGATCGCGATGTCGCCTAACCAGCAAGCATTCCTCAATCTGCCCGAAGAAAGCCGCAAGGAATTCGTGAAGCACTTGAGCGAGGCGACCCGGCTATTCCAACAGAAGCGGATTTTCGAAACCCTCGACGAGCTGGAGAAAACCGCCAAAATTTTCGCCGACAGCCCGGAGATCTACAACCTGCGCGGCAGTTGCTTTGTTGAAATGCGCGCCTTCGACAAAGCTCTCACCGAGTTTGAAAAAGCCCGCAGCTACACCAAGGACAATGCCAGCATCGACTTCAACGTCGCAGAGATTTATTTCGTCACCAAGGAGTGGAAGAAGTCCCTCGATATCTTGGAAAAGATCAGCAAACTTCTGCCGAAGGAAAACGTTGCGCTCGGTCGGTTAGTAGAGTTCAAGATGCTGCTCTGCATGAAGAAGCTAGGAATGAATGCCGAGGCGACAACTCTCGCCGATAAGTATGATTTCCTCGATGACTCTCCCTTCTACTACTTTGCGCAGGCGGCGCTCGCCTATGACAAGAAGGATTTGGTCAAAGCGGAAGAGTGGTTAGCCATCGCCGGGCGTATTTTCCAAGACCCCAATGTCCTCGCCCCGTGGCAGGACACGATGGTCGAGTATGGCTACATCAAGAGTTTCTACGGCGACGACGCCGCCGCTGAAAAATAACTCACGACTCGCTCGCAGCGCGTTTGAGTTCCTCAATGAACGCCAGCACTTGCGCGGATGGGTTAGCATCTGCGGAGATGCCCGCCGCCACTTCGATCGGCTCCGGCTCGACTGCCAGTGGGCGGGTGATGAGGCGGGGGCCGCGCGTGACGCCGCTGCCAGTGGCTAACAGCGCGATCCCGAGGTTGCCCTCGAGTGCTGCTGTCAAGCTACTGATGCCGTCAAACTCGCCTGCGATCTTGGCTTGCAGGTGATACTCGCGGAAAAATCCAGTAACCCGATCCCAATAATCTGGGTAGTGCTCGCGGTCGTACAAAAGCATCCGCTGGCCATCGAGATCCTTGGCGGAAATCCGTTTTAGCTTCCCTAACGGATGACTGGTCGGCATCACCACCTGCCAACCATAGTTCCGCAGCGCGATCCAACGAATCCGCTCCAAGATCCCCTTGCACGGGGCCGCGAGGATCAAATCTAATTTGCCAGCAGCCAACCCCGCTCGCATTTCTGCTGACGACCAATCACTTAGACTCACCCGCACCCGTGGATGAAATTGGGTGAAGCGCTCGATCGCGACTGATAGAAATTCCCCGGCGAGCGACGGCGCGTAGCCGACTCGCAGCGGTTCGCCAGTCGCCGTTGCCTTCACCTTTTCGATCATCGCATCGCTGAAATTCACCAGCTTGCGCGCCTCCGTCATCAGGATCTCGCCAGCAGGTGTTAGGTGAATGGAATGTGCCCCACGCTCTAGCAGGGCGCTGTCGAGTTCTTCCTCCAGCGCCTTGATTTGGCGACTCAGCGCGGGCTGGGTGAGGCGCAGTTTTTTCGCCGCCGCCGTGATGCTGCCGGCGTCTCCCACTTCCAGAAAATGTTTGAGATGGCGCAGGTCCATGGCGCGATTGTTGATCCGGCGCATGGGAAACGGCAAGCGATGCGTTGCAACGCGCATAACAGGTCGCTAGATTCCTTTCAAATTCATCACCATGGGACTCGAAAAAATCACTCAGAAACTTCAGGAAGCCCTGCAATCCGCGCAAAGCATCGCCTCGAAATCCGCCCACTCGGAAGTAAAAAGCGCCCATGTCTTGCTCGCCCTGCTTCAGCAGGAAGGCGGCATCGCCACCCCGATTTTGCAAAAAGCCGGCGTCGATATCGGGCGACTGAAACTCTCCGTCGCCGCAGCGCTTGCCCGCGAACCCAGCGTCCAGGGCGCATCCACTCAACCGCAAATCAGCGTCGGATTGCGCGCCACTTTGGACTCCGCAGACAAGGCCCGCGAGTCGCTGGGCGACGATTACCTCAGCGTCGAACATTTCCTGCTAGGCGCTTTGAAAGGTGACTCGCCCGCCGGCAAGCTGCTCAAGGAAGCCGGCCTCGATGAGAAAAAAGCCCGCGAGGCGATCACTGGCGTCCGTGGCTCGCAGAAAGTCACCGACGACTCGCCCGAGGGGAAATACCAGACGCTTGAAAAATACGGCACCGATCTAACGGCGCGTGCGCGTGATGGCAAGATCGACCCTGTCATCGGCCGCGACCATGAGATCCGCCGCGTCCTGCAAGTCCTTTCCCGCCGCACCAAGAACAACCCGGTGCTCATCGGCGAGCCGGGCGTGGGCAAGACCGCCATCGTCGAGGGGCTTGCCCGCCGCATCGTTTCCGGCGATGTGCCGGACTCCATGAAAAACAAACGCATCATCGCCATGGACCTCGGCGGGATGTTAGCTGGAGCAAAATACCGCGGCGAGTTTGAGGAACGCCTCAAAGCATTTCTTAAGGAAGTCACCGATTCCGAGGGCCAAATCATCCTCTTCATCGACGAGCTGCACACCATCGTCGGAGCCGGTGCCAGCGAGGGCGCGGTGGATGCTTCTAACCTCCTCAAGCCTCAACTCGCGCGTGGCGAGCTCCGCACCGTCGGCGCGACTACCCTTGATGAATACCGCAAATACATCGAAAAGGACGCTGCGTTAGAACGGCGTTTCCAGCCCGTGATGGTCGGCGAGCCGTCGGTGGAAGACTCCATCGCCATCCTCCGCGGCCTCAAGGAGCGCTACGAAGTCCACCATGGCGTTCGCATTCAGGACAGTGCGCTGGTCGCCGCCGCCACTCTATCAGATCGTTATATTTCCGGACGTTTCCTGCCGGACAAAGCCGTCGATCTCGTGGATGAAGCTGCCGCCCGACTGAAGATCGAGCTCGACTCGATGCCCACTGAGATCGACGTGCTGGAGCGCCAGATTCTCCAGTTAGAGATGGAGAAGAAAGCCCTCGAAAAGGAAACGGATCGAGCCTCCGTGGTCCGCCTCGACAAGGTCAAGGAGGAGCAGGCGAATCTCCGCGAAAAATCCTCCGGGCTGATGGCTCAGTGGCGCAATGAAAAGGGAATTATCGACCTCGTCAGAGCCGCTCAGGAAAAAATTGAGACGCTCAAAGGCGAAGCCGAACGCGCCCAGCGCATCGGCGATCTAACACGCGCTTCGCAGGTCACCTACGGCGATCTGCCGGAAGCCTACCGCGAACTCGATGCCGCCAAGGACCAGCTCACCGCGCTCCAAGGCCAAGGTGCGTTGCTCAAAGAAGAAGTCACCGAGGAGGACATCGCCCGCATTGTCTCCTCGTGGACAGGCATCCCCGTGAGCCGTTTGCAAGAGGGCGAGAAACAAAAACTTATCAGTATGGAAGCGCGGTTAGGTGAGCGAGTCGTCGGTCAGAAAAAAGCGATCAAAGCGGTTTCTAACGCAGTCCGCCGCGCCCGCGCTGGCTTCCAAGACGAGAACCGGCCGATCGGTTCCTTCATTTTCCTTGGCCCCACCGGCGTCGGGAAGACCGAGCTTTCTAAGGCTCTCGCCGAGTTTCTCTTCGACGACGAAGCCGCCATGATCCGCATCGACATGTCGGAATACATGGAGAAACACAGCGTCGCGCGGCTGATAGGCGCACCTCCCGGCTACGTCGGCTACGAGGAAGGTGGCCAGCTCAGCGAACAAGTTAGACGCAAGCCGTACGCCGTCGTGCTCTTCGACGAGATTGAAAAAGCCCACCCGGATGTCTTCAACGTCTTGCTCCAAGTTCTCGACGACGGACGCATCACTGACGGCCAAGGCCGCACCGTGGATTTTCGCAACACCGTGCTGATCATGACTTCTAACATCGGCTCGCAGTTCATCCTCCATGAGGGAAATGCTGAGCAACGCGAAGCCAAAGTCACCGAAGCCCTGCGCGGCCATTTTCGCCCCGAGTTCCTCAATCGCATTGATGAAATCATCATCTTCGACCGCCTCCACCGCGACGAGATCACCACCATCGTCGATCTCCAGCTCGCCCGCGTCCGCCAGCGTCTCGCCAAGCAAGGCCTCGGCCTCGCTCTATCAGAAGCCGCCAAGGAACACATCGGGGGCCAGGGCTACGACCCGATTTACGGCGCCCGTCCGCTCAAGCGGATCATTCAGCATCTCCTGCTAGACCCGCTCAGCCTCGACGTGTTGGAAGGGAAATTCGTCGATGGCGACGTGATCCAAGCCGACGTGGATGGCACTAACATCGTCTTCACCAAATGAAGACGGACGTTCTCTAACGGTTCAGCAGACCGGCAAATTTCTTGCGATCCGCCCACAGCAGATACACCGCGAGCAGGCAGATCACGATGAGCACGGGATCAGCGAGACCTGCGCGATTTGTGAGGAATACGTGGTAGGCGATGATGTTCAAAATGATTGGGCCAAGGAACAGCAACCCGAAATTGCAGGTGAGGGGAATGGCGCACAAAATTCCACCGTTGAGCTCGCAGGCTTTCACCCAATTCATGAAACCGGTGGGGATGATGGCCCCCATAAAAAGTGCCTGAGGCGAGCCAACCGGCGGTGGCGGCATGTCAGGCATGAGCTTGAAAAAATACATGAGTGCGAAGGCGATGAAGGCGAGACCAAGCAAGCCACCGGCGATGTTAGGGAGGTATTTCATGGGGGATAATTAGTCGTTCTGTGGGTCTGTGGCGATGCGTCAGCTCTCGCTGAAATTCGCCGCGTGCAGGACTGAACTAGCCAAGTAATCTCCCGATGTCAGGAAATTTATCCCAAATTGTAATGAATCTTGGCTGGGATCCGTGAGCGGAAGAACCCTTTGAGGCGGGGTTAGAAACTCAAGGCCTGGCGACGCGCACTCGGAGAAAGCCTCTCTCGGTTAGCCCCTCGGAGGCGTCGAGCTTGAAGGTGTGATATTCCCAGGCCGTGCCGGTCAAGGCGGGCAGGCCAGTGCCGGCGGGGGCGGTGTCTGATGGGCCGCTGCTGGAGATGGCGGAGGAGGGGAAATTAAAGCCCGTCGAGCCTTCCACGCTGTAGGTGATGCCGTCCACGGTGGCGGTGCCGCCGGTGAAAATTGCGCCGTCGCGAACGGCGATGATTAGACTGAGATCGTCGCCGGGTGGTGGGCTGGAGTCGATGACGCGGGAGGCGATCATGCCGCTGTCGGAGCTATCGTTTGGGTTTCCGTTGAGGGCGAATTCGAGAAGGTTTGAAGAGCCGTCATGGTCGGCATCATTCTCCGGGGCTGAAAGGGGCTTGGCATTGCCGAATTTCTCGTAGCACCACGCATCGAAGGCCGAAGTGGCGTCCCATGCATAGACCCCTGAGGCCGTCACGACGAGCGAGGGGCTGGCATGAGTCACTCCGTCCCAAGTGGTGGTCGCGCCATCGAGTCCTATCAGAAATGTCCGGGTGTCGTCTGGATTTCCAAAACTCACGCTGACGCCATAGGTGCCGGGAGCGGTGACGGCGCGGGTGACGGTGGGAAGCCGCGGGCTGTTAGCGCCGGGTGTGGCAGCGAGGACATAGGTCATTTGCGTGTCTCCAGTGACGCTGCGGTCGTAGCGCACGGCAGGGATAGCCTGCATTTTAAACGAACTAATGTAGTCGAAATGAAAACCAAAGATGGTCGGCGTTTCCTGGCCTTTGATCACTTGCAGGGTTTGGCCGTTGTCGAGAAGTGGGGTGATTGTTAGAGATGGCTTGGCGGTGGTGACATTAGTGCGTGAATAGGGATCGAACTCACCTGGCACGAGCTGCACGGTCACCCGCTGGGTGGCGGAGTCTTGGACGACGGTCTCGTCATTGCAGAGAAAGATGCCTGAGTAGTTATGTGTGTTAGAATCGAGCGCTTTGAAGGCATCGATCACCACCCAGACATCCGGCTTCATAAAAAACACATGGCGCCGGGTGACCGCCGGGCGGGCGCGGGTGGGGCCCCAGCCTTCGCGCACGTCCTCGCCATAACTGGCGGCAGCATAGTCGAAGATGGGAGAGGTCCGCCAAGTGATCGGCGTGGGATTGCGGCGGAGGGTGGAGTCTGCGAAGCGATTCTGGTCCAAGTCATCAATGAGTGGCTGGCTGTTGGAATGCGAGCCAAGGCACATTTTGCGATAGTCGGAAGTATCATAATCATAAGTCCCGCCGTCGATGATGTGGCGGGTGCCATATCCGTCGATGTTGATGGATAGTTTATCTTCATGTTGGTGGCCGGAGCCAAAGGGGCCAGCATCCATGAGCAAATAGTTATCGGTCGTGCTCCAGCCGGAGCGCATGATCACTTGGCCAGCATCTGGAAAGAGATATGAGGTCTGGGCGGGCATCGTGCCCGCTGTGCCGCCGGTGCTGACCCAGCGGAAATCCGTGCGATGCGGGAAGCTGGTGTAGCCTTTTCCGAGGCGAAATTTCACGTTGAGATTCCATGAATCGTTGATGGCTGGGATATTGCCATTCGGCTCGATTGCCCACATTTCATAAGCATAGAGGGCTTCCAATTTCGCATCAAAGACCGGCGAGGTGGGCAGGCTGTTAGCTGCTGCTAGAGATTTTACGCCTTCGATGTCGGCGATGACGTTGTCATGATAGCCGGGGGAGAACTCGACCTCTGCGCCGTCGGCTAGCACGTCGTTGTTTAATAAAGCTTCCAGTCGCGCGATGGCGAGCAGGCGCCAGGCGGCGGCTTCATGGAATTCAGGGAAAATGGCTGCCACTTTGAACAAGCCGTGTTGCTCGATACCCACCCAGTTGCCGCTGCCGGCGGTGTGTTTATTGAGGTGCGAGGCGTGCATGTAGAAAGATTTCACCCACAGAATCAGCAGCTCGTCTGATAGGACGGGGAGGGCTTTTAAGCGATAGAAACAGGACGGCCAAACGTCCAGCATCCGGATGCCGGTCTCGATGCTACGCCAGCGCGAGCCGGACCCATTTCCACTATTGCTCGGTGCGGGACTGGTGGTGATCCAGTCGTTGAGTTCGAACAAAAACTCATTCAGATAGGCGGAGTTCGCTGCGGTGTTAGAGATATACTTTACCACGAGGTCGTCCCACACCTCGTGGCGGTTGAGCTGCCAAGGCCACTCGGGATTGGTGGGGGTGGTGGGATTGAACGACCAGTCGATGGTGGTGACCGGTTCCGGCTCGAAGTCGTGGGTGATGCCGACTTGGGTGTATTTGTGCTGGAGGGCGTTCGCGATCCTCAAAGGGTCCGGGGTGAACGAGGAGAGGGGATAGACCGGAGTGGTCCGCGCCCGGAAATAGGCGGCCAGTGCGCTGCGGGCTGAGGCGTAGTTGTTTGCCAGAACGGCAGTTTGCACGGCTGCTAGTCCGGGCCGCGTGAGATCGAGTTTTGAGAAAAAAAGCGAGTCGCTGGGAATCGTGCGCGTCCCGTCGTCGGTGATCGTCGCGGTGGCGGCGGAAGTTTGCAGGACGCAGCCGGGAGGTTGTGTGAGGGTCACGGTCACCGTTTCGTTTCCCTCAATGAACCAGTCTTCTAACGGCGTGATGGTGACGGTCGCACTGGCCTGACCATCGGCGAAGTTTACCAAGGTGGAAACGGTGCTGTAGTCGCTGCCGGTGGTCGCGGTGCCAGAGACGGCGCAGGTCACAGCGAGGGTGCCGACGGTTAGGCTGCGAGTGACCGTGAATGTCAGCGGATCGAGACCGGCTTCCGAAGCGGAGGGATCCGTGGCGGCGATGTTGAGGATGTTCTGGGTCATGGCATCGACGATGACATTGTCCAAGAGGATGACCGGGCGGTTCCCGGTGCCGCCGAAGCCGAGGGCGAATTGATCGAAGGTATAAGTCAGCACCGAGGCGGCGGGATGGATGCCGGTGGCGCGTGTGAGGGAGTCGATCCGTGCTTGCACCGCCAGATCGCCATTGCCTAAGCGGGTGATTTGCAGCAGCGCGGAGTGGCGACCATTTCCGCTAACGCTCGCGCCGGAGGAGCCGAAGGAATAGCGGGTGCCCGCTCCGCTGCCGCCGAGGATGTCGTCACCAGGACCCTCGTAACGGAGTCCGGTGTTATTGCCGTCGAAGCCGGGATTGGTATTATAACCGTAGTTTTTGTCATCGATGCGGGAACTTCCACCGGTGTCGCTCGTTTGCTGCGTCGCGTTCGAGTTTAACAACCCGAGGCGGAACGCGTCGTTCTGGGAAATCTGGGCGATGGGGAAGCGGTAGTCGAAGGTGACGCGCAATGTCTCGCCCGCCGCTGCTAGAGTGGTGGGGGCGAAGAAGGTGAGAAGTTTGTGGAAATCCTGGGTCGTCGTGAGTTTCAGTGCTTGGCCGGAGCCTATTCCGGCGGTGTCATCCTCGAAGGACACGGCAGCGGGCGCGACGACATTTTGCCACCAGACGCCGCCGAGCGCGTCGCCGCCACTGGCGTTGGTGCGGGAGACGTCGGTGAATGGGTCGCTGAGCAAAGTCTGCGCCGTGGCGGGCACTAACAGTAAGCCGGTGACTGCAAACACGCAGATGCTGGAACGAATTCGTTTCAAGGTGGAGGTAGGATGAGAGCAGGAGAGTTTCTGAAATTTTTAAAAGGCCAGCCGTGCATCGTGGGTGTGGACACCCGCCATGCACGGCTGGCTGGATCGCGGGAATTTCCCGGCTGGCTCAGAGTTTGTTAGTTTTGATGCGGCCGAAGAGCTTACTAGCAGGCCCGGCGGTGATGGTGATGACGACTTGGATCTCGTCAGTGGCGGGTGCGACGTTGTCCACCAAGGTGGTCGCGGCGATGGTGGCGGTGGTGCCGCTGCCGTTGGTGCCGCCGGATGCGAACCAGTTCGTTAGATCTGCCGACCACTCGTAGGAATAACTCACATCCGAGGCGGGAGTGTTCGTTAGAGAATGGCGGAAGGTCACGCTGGTGGCGGTGGCGGAGACTTGCACTAGTCCGGCGCTGTTGGTGGTGGGATTGGTGCCGAGCACGTTTTCCACGCCGTTCGCGATTCCGTCGTTGTCCGCATCCTGAGTGAATCCAGGGGCACCGGCAGCAGCGGGAAACGCGGCGATGTAGGAGGCGTAAGTGGAGCCGCCGGAAGCGGTGGTGACGGAGAGGAGTCCGTTGCCAGTGATGAGCGCGGTCTCGTGATCCGCCCCGAGCGCGGCGATGGAACCGATGCGGCCCCATTTGCCGGAGGCTTGCTGGGCACCGTCGATGAAGAGGGCGTTTACGACGTCGGTGCTAGCGACCGTTAGAGCAAGGGTGGTGCCGGAGAGGAGACGGATGTCAGAGGCATTCGCAAAGCTGGATGCCACGCCGATTTCGAGGATGCCCTCGCTGACAGTGGTGTCGCCGTCGTAGGTGTTAGCTCCGGTTAGCACTACTTTGCCCGCGCCGATTTTCTCAACGTCGAGCACCTTGGTGGCGTCCGAATTCGGATTAATCACGCCGCTGAGGGTGACGGTGCCGCCAGAGACTTGGGAGAGGCGGAGCAGCTTGTCGCTGGTGTTCGCGGCGACGGTGACATTTCCCGAGAAGGTCGAGATGGCAGCTGCGTTTCCACCGATGATGTAGCTGTTCGCCGAGCCGTTACCGGCGGTGGTGGGAGCGGGTCCGCCGGTGAAGATGGCGACGTTGGAGAGATTCAACGCGCGAGCCACGGTGAAGGCTCCGTCAGTGAGGATGGCGGGATTTCCTGCATCACCGCTGTTCAGCGCGCTGCCGGAAAGAGTCCAGTTGTTAGCAGGGGTGCCGCCGTCGCCGAGGCCGATGGCACCGGAGTTGTTGCCCAACACACTGACGCCGCCTGCGGGAGCATTTCCGCCGACGAGGAGGGTTCCTTGGGTGACGGTTATTCCGTTCGTGAAGGTATTGCCGGAGTTGGTTAGACTGACGAACCCAAGGCCGCTGGCACCACCGTTGATGAGCAGGTTTCCGCCGGAGCCGGTGGTCGTGGAGAAGAGTCCGGTGAAGACGCTGGTGGTGTCGAGCTGCACGGCGCTGAGTTCCAAGGTGCGGCCGATGGCGAGAGCGCCGACGGAACCCCAAACCAAGTTGCCATTGTAAGTGATGGTGCCGCCTGAGGCGATGTCCGCGCCGATGCGGTAGCGGTTAGAGCTCGATGAATCCGTCGCCACGGAAGTGCCGCCGGTGGCATCAATGGCGCGGGACACGACGGAGCCGTCCACAGTGCCGTAAAGCTGGATGCGCTGGCTGGTGGTGGAGGAAGCGGTGCCGAGGATGATGGCGGTAGCAGAATTCCCCAAGACGCTGTCCGTGCTGATCGGCGCGTCGCCCGCGAAGCTGAGGCGGCCATCCTGGATGGTGGTGGTGCCGGTATAGCTGTTGTTGGGATTGCTCAAGACGAGGGTGTTCGCACCTGTCTTCAGCACATTTGCGCCGACGCCTACGATGGTCAGGTTGGCGGGCGTATTGAGCAGGCCGTTGTTGAAGGTGAGTCCGTTGGAAGTAAGCCCGAATTGGTTCAGATCGAGCGTGGCGTTGCTGCCGATGGTGAGCAATCTCTCTGCGGTGATGGCGCTGCCGCTAATTCTCAAAGCGCCGCTGCTGACGGTTAGATTGCCGATGCTGCGGGTGGATGCAAGGGTGGCCGGCGATCCCGTCGTGGCTGCCCCGGAGTAGAGGAAGGTGGAAGTCGCATCAATGGTGCCGCCGCCGCTGAGGGTGTTAGCCGCCGTGGTGCCAGTGGATTCCAGCGTGGTGTTCGCGCCGATGTTCACTTGGCTTGCGGTGGAGAGGGTGAACGAGGTGGCTTTGATGCGCCCAGCTCCAGAGAAGGTGTAATTCGTGGTGATCGCGCTGCCATTCGTCGCGAGATTGGGCGTGTAGGTGCCGGTGTTGCTCGTGAGATCGAGTGCGAAGCCGTTAGTGTCGATGCCGAAGTTGACCGTGCCGGTGCTGCCACCGCCTTGGCCGCCGAAATTTTGTGCGCTCGGAAGGGAGGTGCCGGTTTTTAGGTTACTGCCTAACTGAAGAGTGGTGGAGCCGTTGTTAGCTGGATTGATAAACTGGACCTGGCCGATATTGCTTCCCGCCGCAGATGAGGAGATCGTTTTAACGAGCGTGCCGCTGCCGCGCAGAAGGATGTTGCCCAACGCCGTGGTGGATGAAAGCGATTGGCTACTTGTATCAAGTGAGAAAGTGATGTTTGAGCCTAAGGTGGCTGTTCCGCTGATAGAGTTAATCGGGCCACCGAGCACAAGTTGTCCCGCTCCAACCCCACTGACGGCAATGGCACCGGCCGATGCGGTGAAATTATTCACAATGCGCAGCCGGGTGTCGTTTCCTGAGGCCGCCGCGAGGGTTAGGTTGCCGCTTGTCATGTTCAATGAGGAGATCTGCGCCTGAGTAGAGCTGCCTGTAGCACCTGCGGAAGCCGAAATCGTGCCACCGCCCACCGTGATGGCCGCGTTGAGGGTCGAGCTGTTGGCATTGGCGGAACCGACTCCAAGAGTGAGCAGTCCACCGTTGTTAACGGTGACGCCGCCAGTGATCGCCACCGTTAGAACGGCACTCGATGGCGCGATGGCGAACTGACTGGTCCCTCCACCTGTTGCACCGAGAATGAGTGCATTGGTGAGGGTGAAGGCTCTCTGCACGCTCAGCGTGTTGGTGAATGCGGAAGTCTGGTTGATCTGCAAAGTAGAAAGCGTGGCGGTGGCTGTGGCATCATACGACACCACACGGTTCGCGCCGGTGCTGTCGAGCGTCGCGGTATCGCCGGTTGTTGGACCACCCGCCGTTGAGTCAGGATTCCAGTTGGTGATGGTGCTCCAGTTTCCGCTGGTGTTAGGCAGGCCGCCGCCGTCCCACGTGTAGGTGGTGGCGTGAAGGACGAGAGGTGAGGTGGCGGCGAGCGCGGCGAGAGTTTGCAGAAACTTGCGATTGGATTTCATGGTGCTTTTTTTTGTTAGTGGACGAGAAGAAAAATTTGGAATCATGATGAGGCCGGAGGGCATTACGGTGCGTTCGCTTTCCAGAAAATATTGTTGGCACCACCGAGGCCGTCGATGCGGCGAATGTCTGCCTGGGTGATCTCTCCGGCGTGGCCGTCATAGTAAATGACGATGGCCTTGTTGTTGTGCCGGTAGGCGATCTTGCCATCCCGCGTTTTTCCTTCGACTGCGGCAGCTCCGGTCCAAAGGAATCTTCGGATATGGTCGGTATTCCAGTCGGTGGCGGAGAAGAATACGGCGGAGCGTGAAGGGTCAGTGACCTGGCTGACCGTGTAGGAAGGCCGGGCACCAGGCGTGGCCCACCCACCGGTCATTCCGGTCTTGTTGTAGGCATAGTTTGCCTGGACTTCATTGTACATCAGCTTTTTAGCCCGGACGACCGTTGGGTCCATCATGCCGAGAGGCAAAGTGGCGTCGATGCCGCCGGTGCTATAAACAGCGGCATCCGGTTTTAGAAATCTGACGAACTGCGGGTTATCCGACCACTTCACGTAGCCGCTGCCCTCGTCGTTCCACTCATCGGTGGGAACGTATTTGCCGTTGTTATCGCTGGCGTAGCTGGCGTTGGCGAGCTGCAGTTGCGACATGTTTCGGATGGCAACTACCCGATCCCCGGACTTCCGCATTTTTGAAATTCCCATGAAGGAAAGTGCGGCGATGGCGATGATGATCGTGATGGTGACCAGCAGCTCGACGAGCGTGAACGCCCGCGCTGAGCGGAGGCTTGGTCTGTGAAGGTGATTGGTTTTCATAAAATGTTCAGAGGATCTGATCGTGATGGTTTTTTTGAGACACGTTGTCGCCGGACTAGAGCTGTCGGCACCGCTTCGTCCTCGATATGAACCATTATTTCGGGCCAAGCGCGCAGCCACGACGGCGGCGAAGTAAACCCGCACCAAGAAGGAGTCCGGCCAGGGCGGTTGTCGGCTCGGGCACGGCGGACCAAGTGAGGGTGGATGATCCGTTAAATGTGAAAGAGCCCCGGCCGGAAGCAGTGGCGGTCGCGGTTACCCCGCTTCCGCTTGTGGTGAGGCCGGCGCCGCTGAAGGAGGTGAACACGGAGGATAAATCACTCAAGCCCGTGGCGGTGTAGATATTGTTCCACACCTTATCCGTGTTCCAGAAGGCATCCGCGTAGGTGTTGGAACCAAGCACGATGGCAAACACCGCAGTGCCGGTGGTGGAGCCAGCTGAAACCTGTCCGTAGGCCCCCGAATTTGCCACACCGACACCTGGGTCCGAGCCGTTGGTTGCATTCAGACTCCATTCGAAGATTGAGCCAGTGGTGAAACTGGTGGCAGCGAGTGTGAGCTTGCTACCAGACGTTTGCGCGGTCGGGGCGAGCGTGCCAGAGGATCCGATGGTGGTCGCTCCACTGATCGTGCCGGTGCCGCCGAGAGCGCCGCCAGTCACGTTCACGGTATTTGAACCGGTGCCGGACCCAGTGAGATTGTTGACCAGCAGGGTCCCTGCGGAGACCGTGGTCCCACCGCTGTAGGTGTTTGCCGCAGAAAGAGTGAGTGTGCCCGCGCCTTGTTTATTCAGGCTGCCCGAGCCGGTACTGTTGTAAACCGCGCCGCTGACGTTGGTGATGCCGGCACCATTAAAGAGCACGCTGGTGTCCTTCACGTCGATGGCCTGGACGTTGGTAAAGGCCAAGATCGCCCCCGCGCTGGTGGATGTAACCGTCAGGCCACCGGCTCCATTGGAGTAGGTGGTTCCGGAAAAGGTATTGGTGGTTCCGGTCGTGTTGGTTCCACCCAAGGTGCGGTTGTTGGCAGTGCCGGCGTTGATGGCAATCAAGTTGGAAAATGTCACTCCGCCGCCTGTGCCACCAGCGCCCCCCAGCATTAGGGAAGCCGCCGTGCCGGTGGTGCCGCCATTGCCGACGAAGTAGTTGCCGCTGTTTGTCTGCGCGATGTCCACGCGAATGGCACCGGTGTCAATGGCGGTAGTGCCCGTGTAGCCTTGGTTACCCTGATAGACCAGCGTCCCGGTTCCTGTTTTGGTGACACTACTTGCGGTTGTGGAACTATAGATACCTTGGCCAGCACTGGTGAACAAAGTATCGCCCGCTCCGCCTACAGTCAGATTGGTTCCTTTCAAATCAATCGCACCTGAGGCACCAGAAAATGCTAGGACCGCGCCAGCGATGGAAGAATTGGTCGCCAGCGTGCCCCCGTTGGAAAAGCTGGTGCCGGAGAAGGTGTTGGTCGTGCCAGTCGCGTTAATGCCGCCCAGAGTGATGGTAGCGCTTGGGTTGCTAGCGACGGAGTTGGTAAGGGTGCCGCCGTTGGTTTTGTTGAGCTGCACAACACCCGCGGTGTTCACAAAGATCGTGCCGGAGCCTGCGACAGAACCATTTGTGGAAGTGCCGTCGCCAAACTGTAGCGTTGAATTATTGTTGACCACCACTTGCCCGCTGCCGGTGTGATTTCCAGCAATGACCAATCTCCCTGCTGCAACAGTCGTGGTGCCGTCATAAGTGTTGTTACCAGTCAGAACAACGGTGCCTGCGTTAGCCGAGAATTTGTAGTTGGATGCGGTGGAACCAGCGCTGAGACCCTGTTGTGCGTTGATGACAACGTTCAAATTGCCAGTGGCGTCTGCGTTCGGACTTATCACGCCGCTGTGGGTGAAGGTGCCCCCAGTTGCTTGGGTCAGGTTCAAAAGCTTATTGGCCGCGGTGGACCCGACGGTGACGTTGCCGACAAGACTGGATGCTGCGGCTGTGTTTCCGCCGATGACATAACTGTTCGGAACCCCGTTGCCGCTGCTAAAGGTGGCTGCGTTTGAGAGATTGACCGCCCGGTTTACCGTGAACGCTCCGTCGATGAGGAAGGCAGGGTTCCCGTTCTGCCCGAAGGCCGGCTCGTTGCTGCCAGTCGTGCTAAAGTTTGAGGCTGCCGTGCCACCGTCTGCCAAGGTGATAGAGGCATTGGTTCCGAGAGCACTGTTCCCTGTTGCCCCTACTGCGCCTCCCACGAGTAGAGATCCGTTGGTAACCGTAATCAAAGCACCAAACGAGTTCGCCGAATTACTTAATCGGACGCTCCCGATTCCGCTGTTGCCGCCGTTGATCAAGAAGCCGCTTGAATTGTTGCCAGAGATCACTCCCGTCAGGTCCAGAGTCATTCCGCTCCGAGTTACCGTGAACTCCTGACGCGCGTCTCTTCCAGCGGTAGCTGGCAGCAAGACGTTCCCGGAGACCGTTAATTTTGAGGTATCGACCGTGAGCGAACTGTCGAAAGTAAAGCGCTGACGACCTGAGTAAGTACTTGGAGTCTGGGAAAAATCTAAGTTTCGTGCCAGCGTCAGATTTTGACCAGTCGTCGCTGAGCGAACGGCGAAACCAATGTTTGCATTGGAATTGTTAGCGGCATTTGTCGACGCACTGCCTCCCAGAAGTAAGCCGCTGGAAGAGTTTGCGCTCAGAAATGGCAGCGTCGTATCCGCGACCTGCACAAAGCCTCGATCCACTTGGACGTTACCGAGGTTGCGATTCGTAGCAAGGATTACAGGTGCTCCAACACCTGCACCGCCAGAGTAAACAATCGTCGAGGTCGGATCAATCGTTCCTCCACCGCCGAAATTGATCGTGCCGCTCGCAGCCGTGGCTTCGAGAAGGGTGCCGGCACCAACGTTCACTTGGCTGGCTGTCCTGAAGTCGAAGTTCGTCGCCTTGATCCGGCCGCTGCCGGAAAAGTTGTAGTTGGTTAGTGTGCCGACCACTGCGATGTTTGGCGTGTAGGTGCTGGCATTCGAAGTCAAGTCGAGAGTAAAGCCGTTCGTGTTAATCCCGAAATTCACAGTTCCGCTGCCTTGGCTGAAGTTCTGTGCGAAGGGAAGCGCAGCCCCAGCGTTTAAAGTCAGGTTACTACCTAGCTGCAGCGTGGTGGAGCCATTGCTGGCACTGTTAATGAACTGAATCTGGCCGATGCCGTTCCCCGAAGCGGTGCTGGTGATGGTCTTGGTAATCGACGCGGCGGAGCCGCGCAGGACAAGAGTGTTAAGAGTGACGGAACTGCTAAAGGTCTGATTCGCGTCCGCCCCCAAAGAGACCGAAATGTTCGAGCCGAGTGTAGCGGAGCCGCTGATGGAGTTGATACCCCCGTTGAGCACAAGCGTCCCACTGTTGGTCGAGGTGATGGCACCGCCCGTGGCGGTAAAGTTATTGTTTACCTGTAACCTCAGGTCGGTAATGGCGGCCGAATTGAGCGTAATTGCGCCCGAGGTCATGTTTAACGTGCTGTTGATAACACCTGGCGCCGAACCGGTCGTCGGTGCGGCGGAAACCGAAAGCGTGCCGCCGCTGGTGGTGGTGACGGCCGAGAGTGTCGAGTTGAAGGAGTTGCTTGTGCCAAAACCCATCGTCAGGAGGCCACCGCTGTTAATGGTGAGACCGCCGGTGATCGCGACTGTCAGCGCGGCGCTGGATGGGGCAATGGCGAACTGGCTGGTCCCCCCGCCAGTCGCCCCGAGGGTGAGTGCAGTGGTGATGGTGAGAGCCCGCTGCACACTCAGTGTGTTGATAAACGCGGAGGACTGGTTAAAGGTGAGCATGCCGAGCGCTCCGCTGGCGGCGGAGTCATAGATCACGGTTCGGTTGGCTCCCGAGTTGTCCAGCACGGCGGTATTGCCGGTGGTGGGGACGGTGTCGATGGACCAGTTCAGGGCGGTGGACCAATTTCCACCGGCGTTCGGGGTGCCGTTTCCATCCCAAGTCTGGGCGTGGAGGGTGGAGGACGCGGCTAAGGCGAGAACGGACGAGACAAACGGGTTGTATGAAGGCTTCATGATGGGTTACGGACAACATTCAGATACCTTGAGTTCGAGCGACCGCCTATTGTCGTAAACGGCAAACGGTAAGATTGATGTTTTCGATCACACGGTACTTTCACAAAAATCCAGCCGCTATGGGTGCTCGGCCCAATCCGCAAAAGGGTCGGGATGGTTCACGTTTTCCAACTTCATCAACTCTCCGCAGTCAGTCGAGCCGCTCACCGCCTCGCCGACTCGCCCTGAAGTTTGATGCCATGTTTAACCACTTCCACAACTCCCTCACCTAAGCCACTTGATGAAAATACCGTTAGCCATCCTCCTCCTTGCCACGTCTTGCGGCATTGCCCTAGCCGCCGATCCTCCACTCCCCGAGGGCGGCAACGCACTTCTCACAAAAACGACGAAAGCGCAGTTCTCCATCCCACCCGAAGTGGGTGGCGTTACGCCGCTTACGATCGCTGACGCGCCTGCGAACCCAGTCATCCGTGCCGAGGTGAACGCGCCGCCGACAGTTCCGTGGAAAGCCTTCGTTGCCTATCCGCTTGGCAGTGC
>JAYTLO010000306.1:0-1301 GCA_043729385.1 Akkermansiaceae bacterium | reverse complement strand
CTTCGATGCTCGTGTTGGTGAGGCCTTGGTCGAAGAAGCCGAGTTTCTTAGCGGCACGGGGAGTGACGTCGAGATGGCGGCCGGGGATGAACGGGCCGCGGTCGTTGATGCGAACTTTCAGGGATCGGCCGTTTGCCAAGTTGGTGACTTTGACAAGGCAGGGCAGCGGCAGGGTTTTATGGGCACCGGTTAGATGCCATGGCATGACCTTTTCCCCGAGCGAGGTGGTGCCGCGCTTGAGACCGAAGAATGACGATTCGTTGTACCACGAGCAGGTGCCAGTTTCCGTGAATTCAAGCGCTGCATCGACGCTCATCGGCTGATAGTTGTGGCCGCGGACCGTGTAGGCGCGAGTCTGATAGCCATGGTGGCCGCCGGGCCGGGAGAAGCACGAGGTGAAAACGAAAACCGCCGCGCCACAAATTGCAGCGAGGCGGAGCATTGAATATTTGCGGCAGCCAGTGATCACTGTTTGCGCTCGCGGATGACTTGCAGAGTGGTGGCGACTTTCTCTTTCATTTCCTTGCCGGGTTTGAATTTCACCGCGGCGCGGGCAGGGATCGGCACATCCTTGCCGGGATCCTTCGGGTTGCGGCCGATCTTCGCTTTCATTTCGCGGACTTGAAAGGCACCGAAATTCCGCATGACGACCGTGTCGCCGTGGGCGAGCGAGTCGGTGATTTCATCAATGAGGGTTTGAACGACTTCGAGCACATCCTGTTGGGTGATTTCGTGACCCTTCGTGCCGAGCTGATCGGTGATCTTGATGACGAGTTCGCGTTTGGTAATAGTTGCCATGGGGAGTAGGGAGCGTGTTGAAAATTAACGAGGTGCGGCGATTTATGCACGACAAGGACGGTTTTGTCCCGTCAAAAATCGTTTAAATCCATGCGGTTTTCGTGCCAGAGGCCAAACAAACCTCCGAATGGACCGATTTTCTGAAACCGGCTAGCCCTCAATGTCTAATCGCCGCCGTCTGTTGGAGATGTCCCGAGCACGGCGTGGGTGGTCTTGAAATGGAGTTTGGCGACCTTTCCGAGGACTTCCGGGCCGTCCCTGGCGACCAGTTCGCGGCCCGCCTGGATGACTGCATCCGAGGCCCCGAGCGAAAGCTTGATGCCACCAGCGGCCGAGGTTTTGTCAATCCAGTCGATGAATCGCTCGCGAGCCAGGATGGAAGCAGCGGCGACGGCGGTGTCGGATTCGCCTTTGGTGCGCTGCTCGAGTTGGATGGTTAGACCCTTTTCCTTAAGCGCACGTTGTAGAATTTCAGGGCGGGCGAATTGGTCGCTGAGCGTGCG
>JAYTLO010000305.1:0-11332 GCA_043729385.1 Akkermansiaceae bacterium | reverse complement strand
CGCTCTCGCCGCGACGCCCGGCCTAACCTTTTCTCCTTCCCACCGGACCTATCCCCGTTAGCCTCTGCAATCTGAAGCTCTTCCATTTCAGCGTTTCAGCGTTTCAGCTTTTCAGAATTTCAGCTTTTCTCCCTCCGTGCCCCCACACCTCCTCCCAGACCTTTCTCCGCGAGCTCGACAAGAAAGTGGAGCGGCGACATTCCTGCCGCCAGCCAATTGCGATGGCGACAGGAATGTCGCCACTCCCGAACCTCGCGGGGCTTGCCCCGGCACAGCCCTTAGGCGGTGACGGGCTCATCGACCTCATCGCCACCGTCCCGTTCCAGCACGCGGACCCAAGGGGTGGCGGTCTCCGAACCGCCTCTTCCTCTTCACCAACTCGGGCGGTTCGGAGTGGGAAAATCGCGGACAGCCTCGAAGACCCGCTCGCCGAGTTCCGCGCGGTGAAGGAAGTGTTGGCAATTACAGGCGACTAGAATTATGGCTATCCCCACCTACGACACCCTCATGCGCCCCATCTTGGTGCGCGCCACCAAGGAACCGATCACCCGGCGCTCGATGAATGAGGCAATGGTAGAGGAGTTTCAGCTAACGGACGAAGAAAGGACCGAACTGCTACCTAGTGGATCCTCCACTTTCATCGCCAACCGTGTCGGCTGGGCCATGACATTTTTGACCAAAGCCGGGCTGATCAAGAAAGTGGAAAAGTTCACCTACCGGGCCACCGAGGCGGCAGGGCAATTCCTGATAAAGTATCCCAACAGCTTCTCCGATAAAGATCTCAAGTCGATCCAAGGCTACGAAGCCGCCTGGGAAAAGAAGGTCGCCACGGACCCGAAGCCGGAGCCAACAACGAGTTCCACTGCAACTCCGGAAGACCTGATAGGCAATGCGATCAATCAACTCAGCGATAGCCTGCGTACGGAGCTTCTGGAGCAATTATCGGCTGTCGATCCCTTCCGCTTTGAGCAGATCGTGATAGATCTGCTCTTTGGCATGGGCTACGGTGGTTCCCGCGAAGAAGCGGCAAAAGTCACCAAGAAATCCGGCGACGAAGGAATCGATGGGATCATCAACGAAGACCGACTGGGATTGGATGTAATCTATGTGCAGGCAAAGCGTTGGAAAAGCACGGTGGGGCGTCCGGAGGTCCAAGGCTTTGTGGGCGCACTGGCGGGCAGACAGGCGCAGAAAGGGGTCTTCATTACGACCAGTAATTTTACAGCTGATGCGATCCAGTTCGCGCGAGGCTTGTCCCAAAAAGTCATTCTCATCGATGGCGCCCGCCTAGCGGATTTGATGATCGAGCATAACATCGGGGTGTCGACAACGCGGACCATCGCTTTGAAGCGGATTGATACGGACTATTTTGAAGAGAATTGAAGTGAACGACCATGCTGATGCCATTTTATAAGATCCTTCCGGATGCGATCGATACGATTTCGGTGGGGGACATGCGGTCGTTTTGAAAGCCTCCCGCCACGGTTTTCAGATAAAAATTTCAATCATGACCGCAATAACATCACCCCTGGCTCCTCCGATGAACCATGTGTTCGTGGATTTTGAAAATGTTCATCAGGTGGACCTCACTTTGATCGGCGCGAAGTTGGTGAGCTTCACGCTGATGGTGGGTGCGAAACAAACGAAGCTGGATACTGATCTGGTGGATAAGCTGATGGAGCATTCGGCTTCCGTGCGATTGGTGAAGCTGAAGTCCTCCGGGAAAAACGCACTGGACTTCGCGCTTGCCTATTATCTCGGGCGCGCCGCGTTGGCGGATCCAACGGGATATTTTCACGTCATTTCCAAGGATGGTGGCTATGACCCGCTCATCCGGCATCTGCGCGACCGGCACATCAATGCGCAGCGTCATGAGAGCTGCGCCGAGTTGACATTCTCCTGGCTGGGGAAAGAGATTCCGGTGGGCAAGCCGACCATCGTAAAAACCGTGGCCAAGACAGTAGTGAAGAAGGCCGCCGCAAAGAAAGCCGCGAAGAAGGCGGCAACGAAGACTGCTGCAAAGAAGGTAGCCAAAGAGGCGGTGCCGAAGAAGGGAGATTCTGTTGAAGAATGGATGGAGCGAGTCCTGAGGGATTTCAATGTGCATCCGAAGGCCCGGCCAAAGAAGAAGAAGGGTCTTTTGGCGAAGATCGCCAACTTGATCAAAAAAGAACCCGACGGTCCGGAAGTTCAATCGGTGATCGATCGAATTGAAGAGGCCGGGAAGCTGAAATTCGACGAGAAGGATGTTCTGGAATACCACTTGTAATCGCAAAATAGCAGTTATACGTCGGAGGGTTGTGAGGAGGCTATTGTGTTGGTGCTGAAGCAGGCGGAGGCGTTGGCGGATGATTGGTCCGCGCGGATTTGATGAATGAATGAAAGCCGGAATGAAGTTCCGCGGTCCGTGAAGACCCTGCGGCGAGACGCCGCAGTCACGTTGGGTTGCCGAGACACAAAATCCTACTTCACGCCGCTGGCGAGGTGCGGGAACTTCCGATAGATGCGGCTGCGGCTGACGTTGAGGAGGCGGGCGGCTTCGGCGACGTTGCCGTGGGTTTGTTCGAGGGCGCGCTGGATGAGTGTTTGTTCTGCGGACTCGAGATCGAAATTGGCAGGTGCAGTTAGATGGGTGGGCGGTGTCGCCATTTCGAAAAGTTGCAAGTGCTCGGCGCGGACTGGTTTGCCGCCGCTGAGGATGAGGGCGCGCTCCATCACGTTTTTGAGTTCGCGGATGTTGCCGGGAAAGGCGTGGGCGTGGAGCCGTTCCATGGCTTCGCGGGTGATGGTCGGGAGGGCTGAACCTGTCTCGGTGGCGAAGACTTGGAGGAAATGCGTGGCTAACAGCGGGAGGTCGGCGCGGCGCTCGCGCAGCGGCGGGGTTTCCACGGTGTAACGGGCGAGCCGATAGAAAAGATCCTCGCGGAAATCACCGGCAGCGATCTTGGCTGCGAGGTTGGCGTTGGTCGCGCTGAGGACTCGGACATCAACGCTGCGGGATCTCGTGGCACCCACCGGGGTGACCTCGCCGTCTTCTAACACTCGGAGCAACTTCGCTTGAAGCGCGGCGGGCATGTCGCCGATTTCATCAAGGAAAAGCGTGCCGCCATCGGCGAGTTCGAAGTAGCCTTTGCGGTCCGCAGTCGCGCCGGTAAAGGAGCCTTTCATGTGGCCGAAGAACAACGACTCGGCCAGCTCTGCGGGGACGGCCACGCAATTCACCGGGATGAACGCGGCCCCAGCGCGGGGGCTGTGATGGTGGATGGCGCGGGCCACCAGCTCCTTGCCGGTGCCGCTCTCGCCGGTGATCAGCACGCTGGTTTTGCCAAACTGCTGGAGCCGCCCAATGTCGGTTAGAATGCGCCGCAGGTGTGGGCTATCGCCGACGAAGCCGCCGAGTCCCCAGCGCTGAGCCTCGCGGGTGGTGAGGGTGCTGAGTCGTTGCTCGGCGTTTTGGCGGAGCGAAATTTCGGCTTCGAGTTCGGCGTTGCGTTGCTGTAGCTCGGATGTTAGGCGCGCGATTTTTAAATGGGTGGCCACGCGGGTGACGACCTCTTCCGCGTGGAAGGGCTTCTCGATGTAGTCCACCGCGCCGACGTGGAAGCCCTTGACGATGCTCGCGGGATCGTTGCGGCTGGTGATGAAAATGACCGGTACGTCGCGCGTTGCGATTTCCGATTTCAACTGACGGCACACGTAGTAGCCATCGTGCCCCGGCATCATCACGTCTAACATCACGAGGTCGGGCCGCGCCTTCGCGGCGATTTTGAGCGCGTCTGTGCTATTTGAAACGGCGAGGATTTCGTAGCCCTCCTTCTCCAACAGGTGGCTGAGCAGCGACAGGCTGGCGGGTGTGTCATCGGCGACGAGGATGCGCGGGGGATTCATGCGATGGGGATTTGGGCGACGAGGTGTTGGATGGCTTTCATGTCGTAGCTGGCCAGGAAGGTCCGCAGATGCGCGGCCACGCGCTCGCCGGCGGGGCCGAGGACTTCCATTTCTGCAAGGCAGACTTTGAGCACCGTGGCGCTGTGCAATTCTGCGGCCATCGCCAGTCGGGCTGCTAAATCTTCCGGCAGCGTGAGTTGGCGCAAGTCGATGGTTTGCTCCGCAGTGGCGGGTGGCGCATGGTCGAAGGAAACTCCTAACAACTGGCCGAGGCAGCCGTAGATTCGCTCGGCGCGAAAGGGCTTGGCCACGAAATCATCGCAACCGGCTTGCAGGAAACGCTCGCGTTCGTGGGTCAGCGCGGAGGCCGAAGTTGCCACGACTTTCGGAGCCACGGTGTCGCACTCCGCGAGGATTTGGCGCGCCACATCCACGCCGTCGAAGTCGGTCATGCACATGTCGAGAAAGACGATCTGTGGGTGCCATTTTCCTAACATTTCTACAGCCTGTCGCCCGTTCTCCGCGAGGGTCACCTCGCAGCCGACGAGCTTGAGCATGAAGGCTAACACCTCACGATTCTCGGCAATGTCATCCACCACCAGCGCCCTCACTTGCTGCCCAGCGGCAAGGTGGGTGACCTCGCCCGTCTGCCGGGCGGCACCCTCGCGTGAGGCGGCGGGCAGCGGCAGGGTGAAATAGAAACACGAGCCGCGGCTGGCCGCTGGACGCACGTCTAACTGGCCGCCCATTAGCTCCACTTGCCTTCGCGCGATCGCTAGGCCGAGGCCGGTTCCGCCTTGCTTGCGGTTGCCGGTTCCCTGTTGAAAGGGCTCGAAAATTTTCTCCCGTGCGGCTTCAGGAATGCCGGGTCCGGTGTCTTCCACCTCGAAGTGCCATACCTCGCCAGCGCCCGGACTTGCCCGCAAGATCACCCGGCCTTCCTCGGTGAACTTCACGGCATTGGCTAACAGGTTGAGCAACACTTGGCGGAGTTTCCCCTCGTCGCCATGCACGAGTGTTAGGCGCTGCGGCCCTTCGCGGCGCAGGCCGAGGTGCTTCTCCTCGCCGGCTGGCTGGACCATGCCGATGAGTTCGTCGAGCACGGCTGCTAGATCGAAGTCGGTGGCGGCGACCTCCATCCGCCCGGCGTCGATTTTCGAAAGGTCGAGAATCTCGTCGATCAAATGCAGCAGATGTCCGCCGCTGCTGAGGATGGTGGCCACCGCATCGCGATGGAAGCGCGGCAGCGCGGTGTCGCGGGCGAGGATCTGGGAGTAGCCGAGAATGGCGTTCATCGGCGTGCGGATTTCGTGGCTCATGTTTGCCAAGAACTCCGACTTCGCGCGGCTGGCGGCATCGGCGGCGGCCTGCGCGTTTTGTCTAACAATCACCTCGGCGCGGAGCCGCGCGGCCTGGCCGGCGCTGCTCCACAAGTAGCCGGCTAACAGCCCGGTGATGATCAGCCCGGCACCCGGCACGATCCAGGTGAGCGCGTCCGAGCGCGGCCCGCGGAAGGCGGTGGTCGGCTCGAAGCGCAGCGCCCAGTGCTGCCCGGCCACGTCCACGGTGGATTGCCACGACGGTCGCCCGACGAGGCGCGGTGCTTGCTGGCGGTAGATGGTCTCGCCATTTGCTTGGTCCTGAATCGTCAGTGCCACGCCATTTTCCCCTACGCCTTGCAAGGAAAGCTCCACCAGATCCCCGATGCGAAAGACGGCGGTGGCAAACCCTAACAACGAAGCACGGCGCTGCGCCTCGGTGGCCACCGGCCCCTGATAGAGTGGGAAAAATACCACGAACCCACGCTGCGAACCTGGCTCCTGAGCGAGGCGGATCGGCACCGTCGCGGTGGGCAGACCGCTGCTCCACGCCCGCTCGAGGGCCGCCCGCCGCCTTGGCTCCGAGCCGACGTCGAAGCCGTGCGCCGCGGCATTTTTCTCGAGGCTCTCCAGATAAAAGACCGGGAAATACTCGCCGCGCTCGCTGGCTGGCACGAGCACGCCCTCGGCCTGTTCCTCGGTGAATCCGAAGTTAGAGAATCCCTCCGCTCTGGCTCGCGCTTCCCACTCCGCCCGCTGAGGAGCCGCCACTCTAACATCCCATGCTAGAGCCTGTAACTCTGGCTGGCGCGACAGTGGCCGCTCGACAAATTTCCTGAACTCCTGCCGCGTCACCTCGCCACGAGTGTCGAAAAGCGCCGCCACCGCGTGCAGCACTTCCATCGAGCGGGCGACCTGCCCACGGATCACTTCCGCCCGGTCCTGCGCCAGTTTCCGCAGCTCTTCCTGCCACGCTCGTTGCTGGCCATTTTTCAGCCACAAGCCCGCCATGAGCGACAAGGAAATCCCCAACCCCAGCGCGCAAAGGGCCGGAGCCTTGGCTGGGACGCTCGCTGCGGAGGGGTCGGGCATGGGCAAGATCGGCCCGTCAATGAGCACCCGCCATGCCAGCGCGGCGGCGGTTTTGGGTGGCTGTGGGTCAGAGCTCTGCGGCGGGGCGCACGGCGACTTCATCGCCCACGCTTAGGGCTAGCTCGTCGAGCTGTTTGCGCGAGAGCTCGACATCGAGGAATTGCCCGTCGGCCAGTTTGACCGTTAGAGTGGCGATCGGTCCGGCGGAAAATAGGTGCTGGACGCGGGCGAGGGAGTCCGTCGCGGGATCGCACTCGGCGGCGAATAGCACTTCGACTTCATGCGGGCGGACGTAGCGGACGTCCTTGCCGGCGTGCAGTTTGTTGACGTTGCCGAGGAACTCGTAAACGAACGGACTGCGCGGATGATCATAGACCTTCTGCGGTTTGCCGACTTGTTCGATGCGAGCATTGCGCATGACCACGACTTGGTCGGCGAGTTCGAGCGCTTCTTCTTGGTCGTGGGTGACGAACAAAGTGGTGAGGCCGATTTCATCGTGAAACTGCCTGAGCCAGCGGCGGAGATCTTTTCTAACTTGTGCATCAAGTGCGCCGAAGGGTTCGTCTAGCAGCAGCACTTTAGGCCGGATGGCGAGGGCGCGGGCAAGGGCGACGCGCTGCCGCTGACCGCCGGAGAGTTCGTGCGGGCGGCGGCCTTCGAGGCCTTCGAGTTTCACCAGTTTGAGGAGTTCCATCACCCGGTCGCGGATCTCGGATTTCTGCGGACGGTCCTTGCGTGGCAGCACGCTGAGGCCGAAGGCAATATTCTTCGCGACGGTCATGTGGCGGAACAGGGCGTAGTGCTGGAAAACGAAGCCGACGCCGCGTTTCACTGCGGGGATCTCACTAACATCCTCGCCGTGGAAGGCGATCTTGCCGGGGCCGGCATCGGCGAAATCGAGGCCCGCGACGATGCGCAGCAGGGTGGTCTTGCCAGAACCCGACGGGCCTAACAGCGCGGTGAGTGAGCCGTCCGGCACTTCGAGGGAGATGTCTTCCAAGGCGCGATACGCGCCGAAGGATTTGCTGATGGATTGGATCGAGATCGACATGGCGAAAGGGGTGTTAGTGGCCGGAAGTTTGGTGGCCGGTGAAGTGCTCCACGGCGCTCTTTAGGCCGAGGGTGACGAGCGCGAGGAAGGCCAGCAAAGTGGCGCAGGCGAAGGCGGCGCTGAATTGATATTCATTATAGAGAACCTCCACATGCAGCGGCAGCGTGTTGGTTTCCCCGCGGATGTGGCCGGAAACGACTGAGACCGCGCCGAACTCACCCATCGCGCGGGCATTGCATAACAGCACGCCGTAGAGCAGTCCCCACTTGATGTTAGGGAGAGTGACGCGGAAGAAAATTTGCCAACCATTCGCGCCGAGCGTGACGGCGGCTTCTTCCTGATCGCTGCCTTGCGACTCCATCAGCGGGATCAACTCGCGGGCGACGAAGGGAAAGGTGACGAACACGGTGGCGATGACGATGCCGGGCAGCGCGAAGATGATCTGGATGTCATGCTCCGCCAGCCACGGGCCGAACCAGCCTTTCGCGCCGAAGAGTAGCACCCAGACGAGACCGGCGATGACCGGGGAAACGGCGAATGGCAGATCGATCAGCGAGATGAGCAAGGACCGGCCACGGAACTTAAATTTCGTGACCAGCCATGCGGCTGAAATGCCGAACAACGTGTTGAGCGGCACCGAGATGGCGGCGGCTAACAGCGTGAGCTTGATCGCAGATAGCGCGGCTTCCTCATGCAGTGAGGCGAGGAAAACTTCCCAGCCCTTGCGGAAGGCTTCGGCAAAAACGGCGGCCAAGGGCATCAGCAAGAACAGGGCGAGAAACGCGACGGCCGTGCCGATGAGGAGCAGGCGGACGGGCGCGGATTCGGTGGTGACAGGACGGCGGGACATGGGCGGTTAGTTGTTCTGCCAGTTGAGTCGGCGTTGCAGCAGATTGATGAAAAACAGCAGGATGAAGGAAACGATCAACATCCCGGCGGCGATGACGGCGGCGGCCTCGTATTTGAATTGCTCCAACTGCGCGACGACTAACAGGGGCAGGATTTCGGTCTTCATCGGCAGGTTTCCTGAAATGAAGATGACCGAGCCATACTCGCCGATGGCCCGCGCGAAGGCGAGGGTGAAGCCGGTGATCAAGGCTGGCACAAACATTGGGAAAATCACTCGCCAGAAGATCGTCCAACGGCCCGCGCCAAGGGTGGCGGCGGCTTCCTCATACTCGCTGCCGAAGTCTTCCATCACCGGCTGAAGCGTGCGGACGACGAAGGGGAAGCCGATGAATGTCAGCGCAATGAAGACGCCTAACGGACTGTAAGCCGCCTTGATGCCCCAGGGCTCGAGGTATTGGCCGATCCAGCCGTTAGGCGCATAAATCGCGGTCAACGTGATGCCCGCGACGGCGGTCGGCAGGGCGAACGGTAGATCCACCATGGCGTCTAGCAATTTCCTGCCGGGAAACCGGTAGCGCACAAGAACCCAAGTGACGAGCAGGCCAAACACCGTGCTAACAGCCGCCGCCGCCGCGCTGGCTCCGAAGGTCAGCTTGGCCGCCGCGATCATCCGCGGGGAAGTTAGAATTTCCCACCACTCTGCCGCGCCTAGCTTGGCGGCCTTGAGGAACAAGGCCGCCAGTGGGATCAGGATAATGAGGCTGAGATAGGTGATGGTGAATCCCATCGAGATCCCGAAGCCGGGGATGACGCGTCTGATAGACATGGAGTGTTAGTTGGTCTTGTAAACCTTGTCGAAGGTGCCGCCGTCGTCGAAGTGGAACTTCTGCGCCTTGGCCCAGCCGCCGAAGTCCTTGTCGATGGTGACCAGCGGGATCGCTTGCAGTTTGTCGCTGAACTTGGCGGCGATTTGCTCACTGCGCGGGCGGTAGTGGTGCTTACCGGCTAGTTCCTGCGCTTCGTCGGTGTAGAGAAATTCTAAGTAAGCCTTGGAAACTGCGACTGTGCCATGCTTCTCGGCATTCTTGGTGACGACTGCCACCGGCGGTTCTGCGAGGATGCTGATGGATGGATAGATAATCTCGGTCTTACCGGGGAATTCTTTGGCAATTAGATACGCTTCGTTTTCCCAAGATAGGAACACGTCACCGATGCCGCGCTGGGCAAAGGTGGTGGTGGAGCCACGGGCACCGGTATCTAACACGGGGACGTTTTTAAACAGACGGGTCATGTAATCAAGGATCTTTGCCTGATCGCCGGCAAACTCCTTTTCCGCCCATGCCCATGCGGCCAGATAGTTCCAACGGGCGCCACCCGAGGTCTTCGGGTTCGGCGTGATGACTTGGACTCCGTCGCGGGTGAGATCCGCCCAATCCTTGACGGCCTTCGGGTTGCCGCTGCGGACGACGAAGACGATGGTGGAGGTGTAAGGCGAGCTGTTGTTAGGAAGCAGCCCCTGCCAATCGGCGGGGAGGAGTTTCGCTTCCTTGGCCAGGGTGTCGATGTCTCCCGCAAGGGCGAGGGTCACCACATCCGCGCCGAGTCCGTCGATCACCGAGCGGGCTTGTTTGCCGGAGCCGCCGTGGGATTGTTTGATTTCGAGCGACTCGCCCGACTTGGATTTCCACTGCTCGGCGAAGGCTTTATTGACGTCCACATAGAACTCCCGGGTGGGATCATAGGAGACATTGAGGAGCGTGGTGGTGGACTTGCCGTCGGCAGAGGATCCGTCTTTCTTGCACGAGGCAAGCGTGCCTAGCAGGGCTGCGGCCAGGAAGGAATGGAGTACGATGGTTTTCATGATGATAGATAGTGGTTAGATTTTTGCCTGAATCTTGGATTCGACTTGGGCGAGGATGGTGAGGATGTCTTCAGAGCGACTCGCCGTTCGGAGGAGTTGCAAGGTATCGCCATGGAGGATGCGGGCCAGGCGGGCGAGGCCGTGGAGATGGGAGCGGTCATCCGGGGTACAGAGAAGGAAAAAGAGCGAGGTGCCTTCACCATCGTCCGCGCCGAAATCCACCGGCGTGGTGGTGCGGAGAAAGCAAAGGAACTGCCGCTCGATGATGGATGGGATAGGACGGCGGGGATGGCAGAGCGCGACGCCACCCGGCATGGCGGTGGAGCACAGGGATTCGCGGTCCACCAGCGACGCTAATAAATGCTCGCGGTCGAACAGCAGTCCGGTGGCCTCGGCGACGGCGGTGAGGGAACGGAGGAGGTCCGCTTTGTTTCCCGCCGTTACATCAAGCGCGATTCCCTTGAGCGGCAGGCGTGAAGTAAGGCGGTCGCTGCGGGTGGTGCGGAAGGTGCCGTCGGCGAGAAGGGAAGATTCCATTTTCGCTTCCAGCTCGGAGACGCGGGCGGCGTCGAGAGTTTGGATTTTTTGTTCCAGCCAGTCCACGACGTCGTCGCGGCGGAAGCGCCATTGGCCGTCGATTTCAAGCCCTGGGAGTTGTTCACCGCGGACGAGTCCTTCGATGAAACGGGTGGACCAGCCGAGGTAGGCAGCGAGCTGCCCGATGGAAATGTATTCCTGTTGGGTGATAGAGTTCGTGTTCATGGGTGGTGTGGATGGAGTGAGAAGGAAGCCCCGGCAGCCGATCGAGGAGCGGCTGCCGGGGCGGTGGAGGGGAGGTTATTTTTGATAGATTTGGTCAAAAGTCCCACCGTCGTCGAAGTGGGTTTTTTGGGCCTTGGCCCAGCCGCCGAATTCTTTGTCGATCTTCACGAGGTTGATCTTGGGAAAGTTTTTCGACCACTTGGCGAGAGCCTTGGCATCCCGTGGGCGGTAGAAGTGCTTGCCAGCGATGTCTTGGGCCTCGGCGCTGTAGAGATACGTTAGATAGGCTTTCGCCAGCGCTTCGGTGCCGTGCTTTTTCGCGTTCTTCTCAATGACGGCCACCGGCGGCTCCGCCAAGATGCTGATTGACGGAATGACGATCTGGGTGGTGCCGGGGAATTCCTTAGCGATGAGATGGGCTTCGTTTTCCCAGGATAGGAAAACGTCGCCGATGCCGCGCTGGGCAAAGGTGGTGGTGGAGCCGCGAGCACCGGTGTCTAGCACTGGCAC
>JAYTLO010000304.1:0-1564 GCA_043729385.1 Akkermansiaceae bacterium | reverse complement strand
CAGTTAGATGCTCCCCGAGGCCGCTCAATTTCATCCGGACTTCCGGTGAGGTTTTGCCGATATCCCAGCGGGGTGCCTGGTGTTTCAATTCCGCTGCTTTCAGGGAATCGTCGGGCCGGTCGTCGAGCGATGCATCCAACTCCAACCTCGCACCACGGGTATGGCGGACGGCATCGAAGGTGAGAGTCACCAGCGCGTCCGCCTCGGCATCGTCCGTTAGCCATGGCCGCGACACGGCGAAGGCGACTCCTGCCAGACCCGGCCAATCCATCGCGCGTTCCCAGATCGCCTCGAAATTTGCCTCGCGTTCCGCCGGCTTCATCCCCGCGAAAAAATCGAGGTCGATGGCGAGGATGATCTTCCGCGCTCCCGGATTCCATTCGCGGAAACCTTTCAGATCACAAGTCTCCCAGCGATTGTCGAACGAACCGGCAGACCTCGGTTCCACCTCCAACCTGCCATCTAACGATTCAACGGCCTCCAGGGTCTTCGCGGCCCGCTGCTTGGCATCGAGTGAACCAGCCGCCAGCCACATCACCTGATCCAGCGGCCGCGGCATCAACGGCTCGATCCAGTTAAAGGCCTGCAAGCGACCGCTCTTCCGCCAGTTTTCGACACGCACCGCACGATCTTTTTCCGACGGCACGCGACGCAATTCCTCGCGCATCTCCTCGGACCGCTCCACCGCCGACGCGTCCGAATGGGCATCTACCAGAACGAGCGCGTGAGGAGCGTCGAGATCGAAATTCCGCATGATCCAACCGGCGGTCTCGGCGTGGTTGTCCGCGATGAACACCGGCAGCTCCTGCCCGGCGCGGGCAAGAGAAACGGCTGAGGCAACCGCCACCAGAAATCTAACGGGACGGCTCAAGCTTCGGTTTTTTGTCGAGCCTGACTTCCAAACTCACTCCGCTAACGCAGAGATCTTCAAATTTCGCACCCGGCCAAACTTCCTTGAAAGTCAGCCGGATCTTCTTCACCGGCTTCGAGTAACCGATGATGGGAATCCGGCAGACATCCTTGGAGTCGGGAATGTCCACGCTGAATTGATGTTCGTCATTGAGGTTGATCAGGATTTTTTTCGGCCGGGCATTCGCTTGGAACAGTTCGTCATTTTTGACAATACCGGGCGAAATCGCGATAGCGGCCAGGGCCTTGGGGGCGATGGGTTTCAACTCCAACCACTCACCGATCCCGGGCCCCGCCTTGCCCTCGCTCCAGACGTCGCCGCCCTTGATTTTCGCGGCGTCGTAAGTCTTGCCATCGGCAGGAGCTAGCACCGAGCTGGCCCGCACCTCATAGTTGGTGTGGGACATCAACCACTGGCTGCCTCGTTCGATGTAGCGACCATGGTTACTGCGAATTTCGGGAGATGCCTCAACTTCCAAATCGTCCGCCAGTGTCGGCTCCAAATTTGCAAAGTTCCAAACCCAGTTTTCGCCTTCCTTTTTGAAACGATTCACCGGCTTCAGGACTTTGAGTTCCTTTGGATCGATGCCAGCCGGCTTGAGAGTGATCTGTCCGGTGCCGATGGTGCCCGCCCAGCAAGCGGCAGTGGAGAGAC
>JAYTLO010000303.1:0-31220 GCA_043729385.1 Akkermansiaceae bacterium | reverse complement strand
CGTCACGGTTGTTCAGCAGTCCCTGGTTGATTAGATTTTCGTTGATGGGCAACGAGGAGGCGGTGAGGCCGCGGGCGTTCACTTGGCTGCTGCCGCCGAAGATGATGCCGTTGGCGTTGATCAGATAGACTTGGCCGTCGGCGTTGATGTTGCCGAGGATCTGGGTGGGGTTGCCGGTGGGATCGGTGATTTTATTGAAGGCGATCCACTTGCTGACATCCGCGCCGCCTTTGGATTGGTCGAAGGTGACGGTGGTTTTTTTGCCGACGTTGAAGGATTGCCAATTGAGCAGCGCCTGCTGGGTGGTCTGCTTGATGGTGATCTCAGTCTTGCCGTTCTTGACGGTCTGAGTCGGGAGCTTGGCTCCGGTCCATTTGGTGGGATCGGTGGTGGTGACGAGGCCACCGGTGATGAGGCCGTTAGGGACTTTGGGAAGGGTGACGGTCAGGTTGTTCGGGTTCTTGCCGAGGTGGTTGGTGCCGTTCTTGATGGCGGCATTTCGCGCGGCGTTTTGCATGGCGCGCACGGCATCAAGTGTGCGGGTGGTGCGGGCGAGGGTGTCCTTGGCATTGGCGCGCGCGGCATCGGTGGCGGCGGGAGTGGGCGCACCGGCGGAGGCGCGGCCGGGCTTATTAGTGCCGGCGCTGCCGCCGCGGAGGATGTCGCCAGCATGGGCGTCCAGGCCGCTGATGAGGACGGTGAAGCCGATGAAAAGAGGAACGCCGCATTTGAGCGGCGCGCCGAAAATGGAGGTCGTGCGGAAATTAAAGCGTTTGGGCTTCATGAGAAATGAAATGGGTGGGTGACTGGTTCCGGACTACCGGTGGGACCAGCAGCCTTAGTAATCCGCGATTTCTTGGGAATTGGATAGTGACGATGTCGTCACAATCAAGGTTTCGGCGACGGAGCAGCGATGCGCTGATCGAGAATTTTATTTTGATAGCCTTGGACGAGGTTCTCAACCTTGACGCGGGTGGTGCCGATGAATGGCTCTCGGGCTGATAGAGCTTTGCCGAGGGCGTAGCTTTCGAAGCGGTTGAGGATTTCGTTGGCGGTGTTAAACAAGGAGATATTTTTGCGCTCGCGGTCGGCGATGGTGAGCTTGGCGGAGGTGAGTTCGGCAGCGAGTGTGGCGCGGGCGTCTTCCTTGGTGCGGGCGACTTCGGCGGCTTTCTGATAGCCGACTTTCCATTTCTCAAGAGCTTCGGTGAACTGGACGATGCGGGCGTCGCGCTCGGTGACTTGTTTGTTGAGGGTGGCGATGGATGCCTCGGCGGTGGCCTTCTCGGTGTTAGAGCGCTTGGTGAGGGTGACGGCGGTTTTCTCTAACTCAGTGATTTTTCCTTCGAGTTCCTTACCCTTGGCTTCGGCGGCGGCTTGGGCGGCTTGGGCATTTGCGGCGGTGGTCTGGGCGGTGCGGAGCTGGAGGACGACATCCTTGAGCTGGGCGCGGAGCTTGAGGGTTGGGTCGGGAGGCTCGGCGGCGTGGAGGGGATTTAGAATGAAGAAGAAGGCTAGAAGCGAGACGCTCCTAGCACGGCCTGCGGCGTGACGCCGCAGCCACGAGGCTGATAGTTTCATGATCATGTTAGAACTTGGCGTTGAGGTCGAGTTGGAGGGTGTCGCTGCTGAGCGGCGGGCCGGCCACTTCGTCGGAACTCATCCACTTGAGGCCGAGGCGGACGGCGGGCGAGAGGGCCATGAAGCCACCGAGGGTGTAGCCTTGCACGTTGGTGCCGCCGCCGCCGAAGTCGGAGTCGGTGAAGCCGTCCACAACGGCGTCTGACTCGACGTAGCGGTAGCCGAAGCCAGCTTGCCAATCGCCGAATTTTTCCATGGCGGGCTTGCCGACTTGGAAGAGGAGATTCCAAGCGGTGTCGCCGCCGTCGAAGGCTCCGGGCTTTTTGCCGGAACTTGCGCCGCGGTTGTTAACGGCGGTTTTGTTAATGGCTGAGGAGTCAAAGGCGATGTTCTTGGTGAATTCACCTAGCAACGAAAGCCGGAAGGTTTCGTAGGCATCGTAGTCGAGCCGGCCGGTGAGCGTTAGATTCCGGAACTCGGAGGCGAGGCCGTAGTATTGATACTGGTTGGTGGTGCCGAAATTGTTAGCGGCGGTGGGGACGATGTCGCGCAATGCCATGTAGGTGTTGCCACGCTGGGCGAAGCCGGGGCGGGTGGTGTCGGTGTTGCCGGCGTCGCTGCTGCTGACTGGGGTGAAGGGATCGGAGAGTTCGCCGGAGATGTTACTGAAGTCGTAGTAGGCGATGCCGAACTTGGCGGTGAGGTCGTCGGTGATCTTCCAGTCGATGCCGACTTGGGCACCGGTGAGCCACTTGTCGGTGCTTTCGAACTTGGAGGGTTGGTTCGAGGCGAAGTTAAAATCAGTGTTATAAACCGGGAAGTAACCGGCGGTGAAAAAGGTGGTGGCGCAGTCGCTTAGATTTACTTTTCCACGCAGGGCGAGACCATCGAAGCCGAGGTCATCGTCCCAGTGCATTTCGGTGGCGAAGAAGGGATTGTCGAAGCGACCGAGCAGGAAGAGCAGTTCTTGGCCATCGCCGGGGCCGGCGTCGTAGCTGAGGAAGGCGCGGTCGAGCCAGATGGCGTATTTGGAGAAATTTCCGCCGGATGCGCCGAGTGATTGGTTAGGCGATGTCGGGGAGTTCGACTCGCCGGTGGCGAGGCGGATGCCGCCATTGAAGCCGTCGCCTAACATGATGTCGGTGCCGAGCCGGACGCGGAGGCGAGTGCGCTCGCGGTCTTGGTTGACGTTGTGCTGGGGCGAGAACTGGGTGCCGGAGGTGTCGAAGGGAGAGGAGCTGGTGTTGATGGCGTTGAAGTTCGGGAAAGCGCCGCTGTCGTCGTTGCCCTCGCCGAAGTAGGTGCCCTCATAGCGAGTGCGGATGTCGCCGAAGGGACGGAATTTCGAGGTCCAGTCGGGAGAGGATTTCTTATTCCATTTTTCCTCGCGGGCGGTGGCCATGAGTTCCTGTTTGATCTCGTCGCGCATGTTGTTTTTGACGACTTCAGGAATGTAAGTGACGCGCATGTCGTCGGGACTTGGGGCGGGCGGCAGGGCGGCGATGTCGGCTTGGGCGGCGGCGTTTTGGGCCACGGCGATGGCGTCGGCCTGGGCCTGCTTGATCATTTCATCCGCCTCGTCGCGGGTGAGAATTTTTTTCTCAACTAACCGATTGATGAGATTGACGGTGACGTTAGAAGTGGGCGCGGGGGCGGCGGCGGGCTTGGGCTCGGGCGGAAGATCGGTGACGAGCGGGGCATCTGCGGTGGGATCGAGCGAGTCTGATAGAGGGGCGACTGGGGTGGCTTCCGGAGAAACTTCTTGGGCGCGGAGCAGGCTGGCGGAGCCGAGGAAGGCGGCGATGGCGAATGTGCGGGTGGAAGACATGGCTGGATTCAAAAAATTTCTGGCAAACCCGTTAGGATGATTTGCGGGCGTTGATGCGGATCTTGACGGAGGGGGGCATTTCCGCAGCGGTGGCCGCAGGTGGCGTCTGGAGACCGACGAGCACGCGCTTGACGGCTTGGTCGAGGACGGAACCGGCGGACGAGCCGAGGATGCGCACGCGGGTGATGGTGCCGCCGGAGTCCGGCCAGAACTCGAGGGTCATGCCGTTAAGGATGGCCGTGCCGGTGACAGGATCATTTCTCAACGCACTCTCGATGCTTGCTTTGGCGGAGATCGAGTAGCGGGCGAACTTATTGGTGCCGCCGAGTCCACCCTTGCGGCCTCCGGCTTTGCCGTTGCCTCCACCTGCGGAGAGGCCCATGTCGGGACCATTGCCGCCAGTGATATTGGTGCCGAGGTCATCGGAAGGTGGCGTATCGACGGGTGCGTCAGGCGGTGTAAGATCGACGACTTCCTCCTCGACGATGTCATCCTCCTTGGGTGGCTCTTCCTGTTTAGGCGGCTCAATCTTCGGTGGCGGCGGTGGCGGTGGGGGGGGCGGCAAAGTGATGGTGACGAAGTCGTTCTTGCGGGGGGAAACTTTTTTGGTTTTCCCGCCGGAGGTCATGAAAGAGATGATGCCACCTAACAGGACAAGCGCGAACATGCCGATGATGAAGAGGCGGGCTTTGTTCGGCTTAGGTGCTGGCGGTGGCTTGGGAGTCATGGGAAACCGAGGTTGGCGGGCTACTTCGAAGGCGGTTGGGTGGCGAGACCGATCTGGGTGACGTTGTTGCGACCCAGCACATCAAGGACGTCCATGATGCCTTGGTATTGGTTTTTTCCGTCACCACGGACGACCACCGGCAGAGCCTTGTTAGATGACACAAGCTGGGCGATCTTGCTGTCGAGTTCGCCCAGAGTGACGCCGACGGCGTTGAGCTTGATGTTGCCAGAGGTGTCGATGGTGATCGCCTGGGTCTTGGGTTCTTCCATCTTCTTCGACGCGCTCTTGCTGGCGCTTGGGAGATTGACCTTCACGCCCTGCACGCCGGCGGTGGTCATGATGATGAAGATGAGCAGGAGGACCAAATAGAGGTCCACCATGGGAGTGACGTTGATGTCGTCGAAGCGTTGTTCGTCGGCGGAGGCCATCTGGAGAGGTTGATGGTTGAGAGTTGATGGTTGATGGAAAGAGGAAAACCTCAGTGGCGGCTGCCGCTTTGGTCGGGCTCGACGGCGGGCCGGTAGAACTCAGCCATCTTGGCGACGAACTCGTCGATAAAGACCTGCATGAGAGCCAGTGAGTTTTTGATGCGGCCATTCAGATAGGAATAAATGAACAACGCGGGGATGGCGACGACGAGGCCGACAACGGTGGCAAGCAGGGCGGAGGCGATGCCGGGGGCGATGGAGTTGACGTTGACCTCACCGGACTTGGCGATGATGGCGAAGGTGATCATAACGCCGACGACCGTGCCTAACAACCCGACGTAAGGTCCGCCGGCGATGCTCATGGTGAGGTAAACGAGGCCGTCGGAGAGGCGGTGAGTTTCATGGACGAGGCCAGCGTCGAGGCTGGCGCGGATGGCCTGGATGGAGCGACCGGAGAGGCCTTGGACGCGGTTGTCGTCCTTGTCGAGGCGGTGGCGGATCTCGTCGGCACCGATTTGATAGATATGAAACAGCGGGGATTTCTGGATGAGCACTTGATCCGATTCGGCGACGGTGCCACCGAGGCTGCTGACGCTGGACTTGTCCTCCGTGTCGAGCGCAGTGAGGTCGGTGGAGAGGGATTTCCACTGCTTGAGGAAGACCTTGGTGCCCTTTTCGATGGAGTTCAGATAGATGAATTTCTTCACCGCCACGGTCCAGCCGACGACGATCATGATGACGCAGACGCCGATGGCGATCCAGCCGTCGAACATCATGTTGTTGGCAATGTCGCCGAAGAGCGAAAGGTGCTCCATGACCCCGCCGCTGTGCTCGCCGCCTTCACCAGCCTCGGCTTGACCGAGCGAAAGAGTGCGGAGGCCGGCGTCGGACGAGCCTTGGTTGACAGCGGCGAGCTTGACCCATCCGGCTGAGCGCGCGGTCTTGGAAAGGCTGAACTCGTCGATTTCTCCGACGAAGCCAGTGCTGCCAGCGGCTGGCGTAGCGGGTGAAAGGCCGCCAATGATGAGCGGGCTATTGAGCGCTGGGATCGCGGCGGCAAGCTTTGCGTAGGGCGTGCCGTTGACGAACAGCTGGAGGTCCGGGCCGTTAGCAACAAGGGCGAGATGCGTCCAGGTGGCAACCGCGACGGGTGCGCCGGGCTGACTGCGGCTGCCACCGATTTCGACCAGCGGGATTCCCTGGTCGAGCAGCAGGCGGAAGGAGGTCTGGCCTTCACTGCGGCTGACGATTACGGCATTTTCCTGGAGCGCGACGGGCTTGATCCAAGTGGACAGCGTGAGGGTTTGTCCCTGCGACCACTGGAGCGATGCCGTCTCGGGAACCGTGACAGGCGCGGCCCCTAGCAGGCGCAGGGCGTTGCCGATGAGGCCGCTTTCGGACGTGCCGCCGACGGTGGCGGCGTTGTTGCCATTGGCGGTGGAATCGGCAGGAGCTGCCGCAAGCTCGGCGAAGTGATAGACGAGGGCGCTCTCGGAGTCGAAGGCATCGGTGGTCGTGCCGGCGGCTGGCATGGACTCGTCCACGTTGCCATAGTAAATGTGGAAGGCCTCCTTGGCAGCAGGGTTAACGGCAGGAAGCTTAACCCAGACGAAGGCCTCGTTGAGGATTCCGTCGTATTTCTCGATCTGGTAGGGCAAGAGGGTCTTGCCATCTGCGGCGATGAAGCGGATGTCGCTACCGTCCTCGCGGGCCGAGGCGAATTGGAAATTGGCATCTGATAGACGGACGAGCAACGAGGCGCTGCCGGCTGGATCAGCCATGCCTGCGGCATCACCACCGGTGTCGAGGGTGATCTCGGAACGCTGCGTCCAGGACGGGTTCCACCAGGCTTTTGCCTCTTCGGCGGAGTGCGCCATGCTGATCAGGAGCGCCGCAGCGGCCGGGACAATGAGAAGGGATCGGTTCATTTTTGGAAATTCCGGATGTTTAAGTTAGAAATCGGCCCAGCCGCGGAAAGTGACACGGACCTCACCGGAACTGGCATCGGTCTGGGTGATGAATGGCACGGCGACGTCGAGCGAGCCGTTGTAGTGATTGCGGACTTTGAAGCGAGTGCCAGCCCCAGCACTGGCCAAGCCGTAGCGTTTTTGCTGGCCGGGCAAGGCATCGTAAATCCCTAGCAGCCCGGCATCGGCAAAGGCGTGGAAACGCCATTCATCCGCACGGGTACCGGCCTTGTCGGGAGTGCCGATGAGCGATGGGGTGCGGAGTTCGACGGTGCCGAAGATGCCATTATCGCCGAGAGCTGCAGCCTCGAGGTAACCTCTAACGGTGCCTAACCCGCCACCGGCGATTTGCTCACCGTTGACGAGCGGTTGACTGGCGAGCTGGCCCTGGATTTTTCCAAAGACCTGCGAGCCACCCTTGAGGTCGTGGGTGTGGGCGAGATCTGAGCGGAGGAAAACGTAGCTGGCGTCTGCGTTGTAGCGCTTATTCGCATAGTCGCGCTCGCCGCTGCCCATGCCGCGCAGGTGGAAGTTGAGCGAGGTGTTAAACTCCGTGAAGCCGCTTTCCGCAAGCCAAGTGGCGCCGTAGTTCGCGCTGAGTGGATAATACTCGATAGGCGAGGAGATGGTTTCCTTGTCGATGACGATGTCTTCCTCGAAATGCTTGTAGTCGATGCCGAGGTTGAAGTTCTGATAGAATTTATCGGTCGATGGCAGGTCGTAGAGCGCGCGCAAGCCGACGATTTCACCTCGGCCACCGACCGCTGCGCCGCCGAGGGTGGAGATGTCGCTATTCTGCTTGGTGCCTTGGATCATCAGGCTGACGCCGTCTGAAACGCGGGCGAGATAGTGGCCGGAGAAGACCAAGGCATCGTCGGTATTTTCCGGGGCGACTTGGAAGTTAAAGGAACCCGTGTGGCCGAGCTGAAACAAATTGGCGTAGCTGATAGAGCCGTTGAGCCGCAACGCGGTGGTGTTAGAACTGTATCTGTTATTGAGTTCCAGCGAGCCGTGCAGTGGCAATTTATCCTCCACGTTGAGGTCGATGTCCAAAGTCCCCGGCTCGACACCGGCGCGCAGTTCCGGCTTCACACTGCGATCTGCCAAGCGATTGAGCGCGACGATTTCCTTACCGACGCGGGTCATGTCCGGGACATTTCCTTCTGCTAGAGTCGGAACCTCGCGCTTGATTTGGCTGGGCAGGAAAAACCGCGCGCCATTCACCCGCAAGCGGCCGACTTTACTCTCAACCACTTCCAGTCGGATAATTCCGCGCCGTGGATCCTGCTGGGGGACGACCACGGAGACCGTCTGATAGCCCTTGGCATGATAAACTTTTTCCAGCGCGAGACGTGCCTGTTCGACATCACCGGCCGATCTCGCTGGACCCAGAAACGGATAGACCGCTTCCTCGACTTCCAGATTCTTGAGGCGGTGCGCCCCTTCCACGCGGTATTCGCGGATGTAGAATGAGGTGATTTCCTGCGCCGTTAGAGTTTGCGTCACAATTCCGACACACAAGCACGCCAGAGCCGCTCGCACAGCACGGCGCTGCGACGGGAAAGCGGAAAACAGTCTGGGGAAATGCATGGCGAGGACCCGGACTCCGGGCAGGCGGCAGCATTCCCCCGGCGGTCGCCTTGCCTCAAGTGGACTCCTGTGACGTTCCTGTCACATTTGAAAAATCCCTTATTCTACGCGGTTCGCACGCGCTTCTCGGCCTTCAACATGCCGCAGCCAGCTGCCACATCAATGCCGCGGCGCTGGCGGAATGTGCAGGGGAAGCCAGCGTCGATCAGGATTTTCTGAAACGCGTGGCCGGAGTTGCTTTCCACTCCAGCGAAGCCACCGGTCGGGTTGAGTGGGATCAGATTGATGTGGGCATCCATCCCCTCTAGCAGCTTCGCAAGTCGCGCAGCAGTTTCCGCAGAATCATTTTTTCCGGCGATGAGCGTCCATTCGAAAAAGATCCGCCGCCCGGTGACTTGGCCGTAAGTCCGGCAGGCGTCCATCAACATCGCGAGCGACCAACGTTTACTCGCGGGCACCAGCGCGGCTCGTTCCTCCTCGGTGGAACCATGCAGGCTAACAGCGAGTCGATAGGGCCGGTCTTCTTCCGCCAGCCGCAAAATACTCGGCACCACGCCCACCGTGCTAACAGCAATTTTCGACGGGCCGATGCCGATGCCGCGTCTGTCGGAAATGGCATCGAGCGCGTGCATCACCGCGTCGTAATTGTGGAGCGGCTCGCCCATGCCCATCAGCACCATGTTGCGCAACCGCTTGCCGGGGTGGATCTCCTTCGAGACCCGCCGGGCGTGCAAGACTTGGGCCACGATTTCTCCGGGCCGGAGATGCCTCACGAAACCCATCTGCCCCGTCGCGCAAAACACGCAACCCATCGCGCAGCCGGCCTGCGTGCTCACGCAAACGGTCTGCCGACCGGCGTAGCCCATGAGCACCGTCTCGATGGTCTGGCCATCTAGCAGCCGCAGGAGAAACTTACGGGTCAGCCCGTCCGAGCTGCGGATTTCATCGACGACTTCCGGGGCATCGAGAAAAAACGCCTTCCCCGCCCCGACCGATTCGGCGACCCAGCGCCGGAGGGGTGGGAGAAATTCGCAAGCGGCCAGGTCTAACGAGCCGTCGTCGTGAAGTGCCCGCCAGAGGGCTTTGGCGTGATGGCCTGCCACGTCGGATGCGGCCAGTGCAGCCACCATCCCGGCGTAACCGAGATCATGCAAAGATTGTGGAGGTGGCGTGCTCACGCGCCACTGCAACCCCAGCGATGGGTGCGATCAAGCCTGAACGGAGCCACCACACTCATGTGGTGGGGTGAATGGAGCGCCGTTGAGAAGTGCTTCGCGCGGTGCAACGGCTGCGCATTCGCTTCCGCAGATGGAGCCACCACACTCAATGTGGTGGAGTGAATGGAGCGCCGTTGAGAAGAGCTTCGCGCGATGCAACGGCTACGCATTCGCTTCCACCACAAGAGTGTGGTGGCTCCGCACTCATGTGGTGGTGTGAATGAAGCGCCGTTGAGAAGTGCTTCGCGCAGTGCAACGGCTTCGCATTCGCTTCCACCACAGGAGTGTGGTGGCTCCATCAGCGGCGGCGGCGGAGGAGGCCGGCTGCTAGCAGCAGCCCGGCCAAGGCACTGGTGGGTTCTGGGACGACAGTCCATTTCAAGTCGGTGCCACTGAAGGTAAAGGAACCTTGGGTGGCGGTGGGATTGGTTAAGACACCACCGGAGTTATAGTATTGGAAGTTGCTATTGAAGATCGACGCGATGTTCTGATTGGAATTACCAGCGACGTTGGTAAAGATATCCGACCAAGTCCGGCTCGTATTCCAAAAGTTCTCGCTGAAGTTCTGTCCTCCATTCAACACCACCCGGAAAATCGCCTTGGTGCCGGTGGTCGCAAGGCTAGCTGTATTAATCGCATCATAGTTGAAACCTCTAGTTCCGTTGGTGGCGTCAGTATTCGCCGTCAGGTTCCACTCGAAGATCGAATCCTGATTGTAGGTAATACCAGTGGAGAATGTTTGTTTACCAATCGTCCCCGTATCGGCGGCGGTGTGGATGGCACCGGGACTGATGGTGGTCGCACCACCAATGATTCCTGTGCCGCCGAAAATACCACCCGTCACATTGACCGTATTGGTACCAGTTCCAGAACCGGTGGTATTATTCACCAATAACTTGCCGACAGATACTGTTGTTCCGCCAGTGTAGGTGTTAGCACCACTCAAGATCTGAATGCCCGCGCCGGATTTAGTGACACTTCCACTGCCGGAAATCACTCCCGAGAATGTGTCTGTGCCGGTGTTTTGAATCGTCAGTGTGGCGGAGCCAAGGGTGACCGATCCAGATCCCGCAAGCGCGGCAGATTGGTTATTGTTGTTTAAATTGAGTGTTCCGTTGGCCGTGACTAACTGATTGTTGAGTTGGTTCGCCGCATCGGTCCGAGTGGTTGCCCCGGAATCAATCGTCAGGAAGCCAGCGATGGCAGCTGTGTTAGCACCCTTGTTCAAGACAAGCGTGCTAGTACTCATAACGGTCGTGGTGCCGGTGAAAGTGTTCGCAGCGGCTCCGCTGAAGGTTGCGGTGATCCCTTGATCCCGGATGTTGTAAGTGCCACTGCCACTGATCACACCCGTGATCGCCAGATTCTTGTTACCAAAGGAATTCAACGTGTTGCCATTGAGATCCAGAGCACCTAACTGGATATTCGCCGACACGGCATTGATCTCAACGGTTGAGGAACCGAGACGGATGGCGGAGTTGATGATGAGACCGGCTGCTGTGCCAGTATTCAGCGTTTCAATTTTGTTATAGAGAAAGATTCCGTTAATGCCGCCGCCAGAATTGATGGTGTAAACTTTGCCAGTTGACGCGTTCTGAGTGAAAATGGCGTTCAGGCCTATCCAGCCCGCAGGTGCACCGCCAGTTTCTCCACCTGCGTTGATCGTGGTGGTGGTACTACCCGTGTTTTCGAAGAATAGCTGCGCTCCGCCGTTATAATTAGGAGCACCCACATTGGCGCTCGTCTGGGAAGAGAACCACTGACTACCGGCCCAATCCCAGTTGCCATTCCCAGCACCGTCCTTCCAATAGAATTGATGAATTTGCGCACTGGCCTGGGGAGCAAATGCGATTGTCGCCAATGAGATGAATGAAATCATCCATGGATTGCGGCTATTCGGGTTCATTAAATGTGATTTTAGGTTAGCACCGCACAGGCGGCACCTCGGATATGTAACCTCCGCGCTGCCGGTTTAGAAAAATCTGGGAGGCGGTCTAAAAAATGCGCGATGGCAGGGATCGACCTCCGGGGGGTCCGCGAGAATGGAAGGTGAACGACCGACCATGGACGGATTTCCGAGCTTTTCATGGGCAGATTCATTCGCCTCACATTCGCCGGACCGTTGCGGAGAATGGTCCCTGCCATTTTTCAGACAGCCTTTAAGATTTTTCAGCAACCAGAGTGCTCAGCGAACCTCGGTGCGCTCGTAGGTATTCCCGCCCTCGAAAAGAAGTTTTTCAGCGCTGATGGTGATTCCAACTGCGCCAGTCATTTTCTGTAGCCGGACTCCGATGCAAGTTGGCACGGCTGTGGCTTCTCAGGAAGGACCATGCTTCGCTACATCGCCTCACTTTCCACCAACCGCCTCGTGCTGTGCTGTTACTTGATTTGGTATCTGTGCTTGGTCGCGCTCCACTTCGATCCCTCACCGATCCTATGGGCATCATCTTTGGGAATGAGCGCAAAATTGGTCTGGCACTGCTGTTGAGCACCTCCGTCAAAGCCATCTCCACAGAGCGGTGGTCGGCGTTCCGGCTGTTTCTGATGCAATTCTCTGTCTCCAGCTACTTGGCGCTGATCAAGGGCAAAGGCTTTTTTCTGATATTCCCGTCGATGTTAGGGGAGAATGCCATCGGAGTCAGCTGTCTCCTCGTTTTCCTTGCCTCGCAACGGACTCTGGAGCGCTCCAGTTAGAGAGGACTATGCGTGGACCGCGAGCTTCACCTCCTTGCGCTTGGCGGTATCATCCTCCGCGATCACTTGTTCCAAGAAGTCGGCACCCTCCTCATTGCCGAGCAGGTTGGCCCATTCATGCAGGCAGCCATACGAGGAAATTTCCCATTCGGGTTGTTCGTCTTGGAGTGGCGTTGAGACGAGTTCGAGTAAGGAACCACCTAGCTCCTCCGCACCTTCGCCGGCAGTGGGTTGGCCAAACCATTTTATGATTTTCTCGAGAAGGATCACATGCCGAGCGGTCTCCTTGGCATGTGATAGAATCGCCAGCTTGAGAGCATCGGATGTGTCGGGCTTGATCATTTGTGGCAATGCCTTGGCGATCCGATGTTCGGTGTCATGCGCTTTTCCCAAGTCATAAAGAAACCGGTTTCTCGTAGTTGTCATGGGGAGGTGGGATTGTTGATTCGCCTCGGATACATCACACATCTACCGAGATGCATGGAGGTTAGGAATTCTTCCCAATAGCAACAATAGGGTGTATCCCTACTCACCCATTCAATGAGTTTAATCCCGTGGCAAATGCCGCAGGAAGGAAGAGAGGCCGTGGCAGGTGGTCCCTGTCTGGGATTGCGTTTTTCTCAGCTGCCACGGCCTGGCGGGGATGTTAGGCGGCTTTTCCTTTTTGGGGGGAACGTGTCCGCTTGCGCTTCCTTAGCTACCTTGACTATACACTTACGCCGCAAGCTCGCTATGGGGTAAATGCCTACTATTTCTGGTAGATTCTAACTTGGTGGCATTAGGGATTTACCCCATAGACCAATGATGTTCTCTTCTTTTAAGGTATAGCTACTGACAAGGCTTCTTTTCGTATGAACCATGCATCTCTTATCATGCGAAGCTTCGCTGAATGCCTCATTGCCCGTGAAAGCCAATCTGAGTGGCCGGCCTTGAACTATGCTCTAACGGAGAATCAAGCCACCCTCGGCATTGTGGAAAAACTGCGGCCCCGGATCGAGGCGCTGATGGGCAAGATAGGTTTTCATGCATTGTTACTAAATGCATTGGCCCATGCCAAAGATGAGGTTCCGTGGTTGGGCGAGGCGCAGATCAACCCGGACGGCAGCTTCGGTGGGTTCACACAAACCACCGCGCAAAGCTTCTTGGGGCAATCTTCCAGCGGGGGCGCGGCGATGCTCGGCTGGTTCTTCGAACTGCTATCATCATTCATCGGAGAACTCCTAACGATGGAGCTGGTGTTAGAAGTCTGGCCCGTACTCTCGCGCATCAGCGATTTCCCCGAGGCAGAGGAGCCATGGGAAGATGCCACTGAGGCGATCCCGCAAAAGCACTTCGCACAATCTTATGCAAACTGAACCCATCCCCGCTGCGACCGCAGTTTCTTGTTACCCAGCCCAATGCGTGGTCGCCATCGCGACCTCTGCCGGTGGACTTAATGCCCTGTCCGTCATTTTGGGCGGCTTGCCGGCAGATTTCCCGGCGGCCATCGCCATCGTCATGCATGTATCGCCCGATCACAAAAGCCTGCTGGCGGAAATCCTATCATGCCGCACGCCGTTGGCGGTCAAGCAAGCTTACACAGGCGATGTCTTGTGCCACTCGCGGGTCTTCGTGGCGCCGCCCAACCATCATCTATCCGTGTCTAAGAGTGGGCGTCTTAAACTATCTTCACCGACTGCGGAAAAGATCCATTACGCCCGGCCCTCTGCGGAGCCGCTATTTGCCACGGTGGCCACGGTTTATGGAAAGCACTCCATCGCCGTGGTTCTGACCGGTGGCGATGGGGACGGCTCCACCGGCGTTCAACTCATTAAGGACGCGGGCGGCACGGTCATCGCGCAGGACCGTCCCACCTCGCAGGATTTCAGCATGCCGGAGTCGTCGATCGAAACGGGCGACGTGGATTTCATCCTGCCGTTAGAGAAAATCGCCCCCAAACTCATTGAACTGGTGAACGGGTGCAGGGGGTAAAACTTTTTATTGCGAGCCGGATTGCGAACCGGCAGCGTGGTCGCTCTGTTATTGGAAGATTGATTAATCTAGCTACCACGCATGGATCAGAAACCAACGCCTCCCCGCCGCACTAAAAAAACCGCCCTCCCCGTGCCTGCGGAGACGCCTACACCGCCGCCGAGCTTGGGATTTCCCATCGTCGGCATCGGCGCATCTGCCGGTGGGCTGGAGGCGTTAGAACAATTCATGAGCAGTGTGCCGGCGGGCAGCGGGATGGCATTCGTGGTGGTCCAGCACCTGGACCCGACGCGCAAGGGGCTGATGGCGGAGCTGCTCCAGCGCAGCACGCCGATGAAGGTGGTGCGGGTGAAGGATCGCACGCGGGTGCAGGCAAACTGCGTGTATGTGATCCCGCCTAACAAGGACATGTCCATCCTCCACGGCGTGCTGCATCTCTTCGTGCCAGCGGCCTCGCGCGGGCTGCGGTTGCCCATCGACTTCTTCCTCCGCTCCCTGGCGCAGGACCAGCAGCAGTTGAGCATCGGCGTGATTCTATCCGGCATGGGATCAGACGGCACGCTCGGGCTGCGAGACATCAAGGAGAAGGCAGGGCTGACGCTGGCGCAGGAGCCGGAGAGCGCCAAATTCGACTCCATGCCGCGCAGCGCGATCGACTCGGGCCTAGCCGACATCGTGGCTCCGGTGGAGGATCTACCGGGAAAAATCATGAGCTACCTGAACCGCACCCCGCTCGCTCCTGAGCCGGACGCGCTGGTGGACGAGAAGCTGCATAGTGCCTTGGAAAAAATCCTGATCCTGCTGCGGACGCGGACGACCCACGACTTTTCATTTTATAAACGGAACACGCTCTACCGCCGGATCGAGCGCCGCATGGGCATCCACCAGATCAGCCGGATCGCGGGTTACGTGCGGTATTTGCAGGAAAATCCGCAGGAGCTGGATCTGCTGTTCAAGGAGCTCTTGATCGGGGTGACTTGCTTCTTCCGCGATGCCTCGGTGTGGAAGCAGTTGGAAGAGACCACCCTACCAGCATTGTTAGCGAGTCGCTCGCCGGGACCGCTGCGGGCGTGGGTCGCGGGCTGCTCGACTGGGGAGGAAGCCTACTCGCTGGCCATCGCCTTCAAGGAGGCGATGGAGAAACTCAAGCCGCGGAAGGACTTCAAGCTGCAAATCTTCGCCAGCGACCTGGACCCCGACGCGATCGACAAGGCCCGCCAAGGAATGTTCTTGGATAACATCGCCGCCGACGTCTCGCCCGAGCGGCTGCGGCAATGGTTCACCAAGGAGGACCACGGCTACCGCGTGCGCACCGAGATCCGCGAAATGGTGATTTTTTCCCCACACAGCCTGATCATGGACCCGCCGTTCACGAAGCTGGACCTGCTGAGCTGCCGAAATCTGCTGATCTATCTCTCACCGGAAATGCAGAAGAAGCTCTTCCCACTATTCCACTACAGCCTTACGCCCGGCGGCGTGCTGATGCTCGGCAGCGCGGAAACTATCGGCCATTTCACCGATCTCTTCGCCACCCTTGATGGCAAGTCCCGGCTCTTCCGCCGAGTCGAGTCGGGCGTACGGCTAGAGCCCATCGACTTCCCCGCGTCCTTCGCCGGACCGATGCCAAGCGGGCCGGGAGATCGTGCGCTACCCCGGCCGACTCAAAGCCTGCAATCCCTGGCGGAGCAGTTGATCCTGCAGCGCTATGCCCCGCCGTCGGTGCTGACGAATGAGCAGGGAAACATCCTCTACATCAGCGGTCGCACCGGCAAATACTTGGAACCGGCGGCCGGCAAGGCGAACTGGAACATCTTCGCGATGGCTCGCGACGGGCTGCGCTATGAGTTGACCTCCGCCTTCCAGAAAGCGCTGCGGGAGGATGGCCCAGTCACCTTGGAGCGCTTGAGAATCTCTAACCACGAGGACGGACAGTGGGTGGAAATCACCATCGAGAACCTCAAGGAATCCGAGTCCCTGCGCGGGATGGTGATGATCATTTTCACAGATGTCACCACGCCCGAGGCAGCGAAGCCGCCGGGACGTGGGAGGAAATCCAAGGGAAAGGCCGACGCTTGCAGCGATATGGAGCGCCAACTGCAGCAGGCCCATGCCGAGCTGCAAAGCACCCGCGAGCAAATGCAGGCCTCCCAGGAGGAACTCCGCTCGACCAATGAGGAGATCCAATCCACCAACGAGGAAATGCAGTCCACCAACGAGGAGCTGACCACCTCCAAGGAAGAAATGCAGTCGCTCAATGAAGAGCTGCAAACCGTCAATGCCGAGCTACAGGGAAAGGTGGATGAGCTGTCCCGCTCGAACAACGACATGAAAAACCTGCTCAACAGCACAGACATCGCCACGCTGTTTCTCGATCGCGAGTTCAAGGTCCGCCGCTTCACCACCCAAGCCACCAAGATCATCCAGCTCATCCCCGGGGACATCGGCCGCCCCATCACCGACCTCGCTTCAGACCTCATTTACCCCGAGCTCACCGAGGACGCCCACGAGGTTTTGCGGAAACTTGGTTTTTCGGAAAAACCCATTTCCACCCGCGACGGGCGCTGGTTCACCATCCGGATCATGCCCTATCGCACCTTGGATGATCGCATCGACGGCGTGGTCATCACCTTCTTGGACATCAGCGTGGCCAAGACTCTGGAAGGGAAACTCCAAGACATGCAGCTCTCGCTGGAGAACCGCCTCACAGTACAATCCGCCGCGACCGATCAAGCGCGGGAGGAACTCAAAACCGAACGCGATCATTCCCGGAAAACTCACCAACCTTGATTCACTAACCGATGCCTAGGAAACCGAAAGCCCCCAGTGCTGCCACCGAGCTGCGACTCCTTGCGGAACAGATCACTCTGGAACGCAAGGCGGAGAAGTCCGAGCCGCGCACCGACGTGGAGATCCATCGGTTACTCCACGAGCTGGAGGTGCATCAGATCGAGCTGGAAATGCAGAATGCTGAGCTGCGACTTGCCCGCGATGAGGCGGAGAGCTTGCTGGAGAAATACACGGATTTGTATGAATTCGCGCCCGTCGGCTATTTCACGCTCACCCCGGACGGGACCATTATTCAGGCAAATCTCACTGGCTGCACGCTCGTCGGCACCGAGCGCTCGCGGTTGATCGGGCGACCGTTTGCCATGCTTGTTTCCCCGGCGCTGCGCGATGGCTTCCATGTTTTTCTCCAACAAGCCTTCCTGGAACCCTCGAAGTGGTCGATGGAGTTCGACATCCTCGACCCCGGCCAGCCGCCCACGCCCGTCAATATCGAGGCCCAGCAATCGCTCGACGGCAAGGAATGCCGCGTCGCGCTGATGGACATCACCAGTCGGAAACGCGAGGAGCAATCCTCGCGCCGCCTCGCCGAGGAGGAAGCACTGCACCAAAAGCAACATGCCGAGACGACAGCCGCTCTGAACCGCAGCCTCCATGCGGAAAATCTTGCCCAAGCGCAAGCGGCGCAGGCCATCCAGGAAAACGAATGGCGGCTGCGCTACGCCACCGATTCCGCACGGCTGACCTACGTGGAAGTGGACGTCCCCACCGGTGGCGCAAGGACGGCAGCGAACTTCGAGTCCGTCATGGGCTATGCGCCGCAGCCCGATCAAGAGGCCGATGCCGCCGCAGGCAGCCGCCTGCTTCTCGCCCACGTCGTCCCGCAAGATCGCCTGCGGGTGGCCACCGCGCTGGCGGAATTCACCAGTGGCAATCCGTTAGGAAAAATCGACTACCGGGTGCTCGGCGACGACGGGATCGAGCGCTGGATCGAGAGCCGCTGGTCCATCGAACTCGGTCCCGATGGCAAGGGGTTGAAATCCTTCGCCACCAATCTGGACATCACCGACCGCAAGCAGGCGGAGGAAGCGCTGCGCGAGAGTGAGGAATTTAACCGCAGCATCATCGACAGCAGCCCGGACTGCATCAAGCTCCTCGACCTAGCGGGAAACTTAACCGGCTTCCTTCACGGTGCCTACGAGCTGCTAGGCATGGAAGACATTAGCCCTTACTTGAATCAACCGTGGCTCGCCTTCTGGGAAGGGAAGGACCGGCAAATGGTCCGCACCGCCATCGCCGCTGCCGTGGCCGGCGGCGAGGGAAACTTCGTCGGCTTCTTCCGCACCCTGCGCGACGAGCCAAAGTGGTGGGATGTTAGAATTTCACCCATCCTCGACGCAGACGGCCAGCCGGTGCGGCTACTCGTCGTTTCCCGAGACGTGACGCTCCGCAAGCGTGAGGAGCTGAACCTCGACTTCCTCGCCACCGTCAGCCTCGATCTGGTCGGCCTGACGGAGGTGGAGAAAATGATGGCTGCCGTGGGTGAAAAAATCGGCACCCATCTGGGACTCTCGCTGTGCGCCTTTGTCGAGATCGACGAGCAGGCGGAAGAAGTGCACATCACCCATGACTGGCACCGGGAAGATGTGCCCGGCTTGGTCGGCACCCATCACTTAGCGGATTTCGTGGAGCCAGAATTCATCCGCCTCGCTCGCGCCGGTGAGACCATCATCGTGCGGGACACCGCCACCGATCCGCGCACCACGCCGGAGAAATTCGCAGCGCTCGATATCGCCTCATTTGTCTGTGTGCCGCTCATCCAGCACGGCCAATGGCGGTTCGCGATTTGCCTCTATCATTCCACCGCCTACGCTTGGCGGGAGGACGAGATCGAGCTGATGCGCGAGATGACCGCAAGGATCTGGACGCGCCTCGAACGCCTGCGGGCGGAGGAAGCGCTGCGTAAATCCGAGGAGCGCTATCGCACCTTGTTCAATTCGATGGACGAGGGCTATTGCACCGTAGAGATGATTTTCAACGAACAAGATAGGCCGGTTGATTACCGTTATCTGGAAATTAACCCTTCATTCGAAAGATTGACCGGCATGCAAGGTGCGCTGGGAAAACGTGTCAGGGAATTTGTCCCTGATCTGGAAGAGCATTGGTGTGAAATTTTCGGCAAGGTCGCGCGGACGGGTGAACCAATACGGGTGGCCGACGAGGTGAGAGGGATGAACCGATGGTTCGACATCTATGCCTTTCGGATCGGCGGAACCGATAGCCCGCGAGTCGCCATTTTTTTCCGCAATATCACCGAACGCAAATTGGCGGAGGAAGCCTTGCGCCAGAGCGAGGACCGCTATCACACGCTGTTCAATGCGACGGATGAGGGATTTTGCCTCATCGAGATGATTTACAACTCGCGCGGGAAGCCGCTGGACTATCAGTTTCTGGAAGTGAACCCAGCCTTCGAGAAACAGACCGGCTTGGTCGATGCGATCGGCAAGCGGGTGCTCGATCTCATTCCCGGGATCGAGCGCCATTGGATCGAAATCTACGGCCAAGTCGCCCTGACAGGGGAATCCATTCGTTTCGTGAACGAGGCTAAAGCGCTGGATGGACGATGGTTCGATGCCTATGCCTGCCGCGTCGGCGGCGAGGAGAGCCGGAAGGTCGCAGTTATTTTCAACGACATCACCCTGCGCAAAAAAACCGAGCAACAGCTCGCCGAAAAGGCCCGGCTGCTGGACCTGAGCAACGACGCCATCATCGTGCGCGACATGGACGGCCACATCCGCTACTGGAATCATGGCGCGGAGGAGCTTTACGGCTGGTCGCGCGAGGAAGTCATCGGGCAAGTCAGCCACCTCCTGCTCAAAACGGAGTTTCCTACGCCGCTCGAGGATATGGCCGAGGAACTCTTCCGCACGGAACGCTGGATCGGCGAGCTCACTCACACGAAACGCGATGGCCAGCGCATCACCGTGCTCGCCCGCAAGACGCTCGACCGCGATCTCGCAGGAAAACCAGTGGCGGTGTTAGAAAATCTCACCGATATCACCGCACGCAAAGAAGCAGAACTCGCTCAGCGCCACCTCGCAGTGCTCACCGCATCTAACCAGAAATTGACCGAAGAGATCGTCCACCGCCAAGCCGTGGAGAGAAATCTGCATTTCACGGAAGTGGCGCAAAGACTCTTGCTCGAGCAATCAATGACCCTACAGGAACAACTCCGCGACATGTCACACCAAGTCCTGCTCGCCCAGGAAGAGGAGCGCAAACGCATCAGCCGGGAGCTGCATGACGTCGTCGTCCAGACACTAGTCGGCATCAGCGTGCATGTGGCGGACTTGGCGCAAAGCGCGGAAGGCACCCCGCGCAGCCTCCAGTTAAAAATCGCCAACACCCACCGCCTAGTGGAAAAATCCGTGGAGACCGTGCATCAATTCGCCCGCGAACTGCGCCCCGGCGTGCTCGACGACTTGGGACTCATCCCCGCGCTGCACGCGCATTTGAAAGAGTTCATGGAAAAAACCGGCATCCGGACCAGCCTCAAGGCCTTCGCTGGGATCGAGAAATCGCCCGGCCCACTGCGCACCGCCATTTATCGGATCACACAAGAAGCCCTTGTAAATGTCACCCGCCACGCCCAAGCCAGCCAAGTGGAAGTGAGCATTCAAAACCTCGGTGGCGTCATCCGGCTGGAAATCACCGACGACGGCAAAGGCTTCGAAGTCGCCACCATTTCCGCCCCGAAGAAAAACAAGCGCCTCGGCCTGCTTGGCATGAAAGAGCGCGCCGAAATGGTCGGTGGCACCTTTACCATGCATTCTACCCCCGGCACCTCCACCACCGTCCGAGTCGAGATCTCCCCAGCCAGTGAACGGCCCACCAAATCCAACAGAACCAAATCTATCTCCCCGCCATGACATCCATCACCGTGCTGCTTGCAGAAGACCACCAGATCGTCCGCGAAGGACTGCGCGCCTTGCTCAAACTCGAGAAGGACATCCAAGTCGTGGGCGAGGCAGACAACGGCCGCGACGCCGTAAGACTCACCGATTCTCTCCGCCCCGACGTGGTCGTCATGGACATCGCCATGCCATTGCTCAACGGCTTAGAAGCGGCACGCCAGATTCTCACCGCCGCCCCTGCCACCCGCCTGCTCATCCTCTCCGCCCACAGTGACGACGCCTACGTGGAGCGCGTCATGGAACTCGGTGCCGCCGGCTACCTCATCAAACAAACCGCCGCCCACATCCTCCCCACCGCCATCCGGGAAATCCACCGCGGCAAATTGTTCTTCAGCCCCACCATCACCAAGCGCCTCCCCAATCATCAGAAAAAATCACCCGCCGCCGGCTCCTCCGCGAAAAAGAACCCCGCCAATCTAACATCGCGCGAGATGGAAGTGCTCCAGCTGGTGGCCGAAGGCAAAGCCAACAAAGAATCCGCCGACGTGCTCCACATCAGCATCAAGACCGTCGAGAAGCACCGCCAGAAAGTGATGGAGAAACTCAACATCCACGACACCGCCAGCCTCACCCGCTACGCCATCGCCCACGGCATCATCGAAAGCAGCGTGCAGGTGACGATATTGTAGGAGCAGCGCCCGCGGTACGCCCGCGAAATATTCGCGAACGGAGCCACGACACTCTGTCGTGGATGCGAATGAAAAGCCGTTGAGAAGAGCTCCGCGCCCCCCAACGACCTCCCATTCGCCAGCACCACAGGAGTGTGGTGCCTCCGCCCCCTCCTAAACTCCCCGCGCCCGCTCACCCTCCCACAGCGTAAAACTCCCCTCCGGTAATTTCACCGGATTCCGCCGGATATACCTCACCGCATTCGCAAAATGCCCGCCGTCGCGGATCATCGTATCCCGATACCCCTTCTGCCAGATACTCCCCTTCCCGATCCGGCGGGCGGAAACACCCTTCCAAGTCTTCATCAGAATCTCTAACCGAGCATGGGCCGTGAATAACAGATGCACATGATTCGGCATGATCACCCACGCATGATGCACCGCTCGCGTGTCCTGATCCTTCATTAGAGTCATTTCGAGAAATCCCCTCAACACCGGATCACCTAACAAACAACAACCCGATCCCTCATCCAGCCACCGCTCCAATTGCGCCGCGAACCGCCGACGATACTCGTTCGCCTGTTCCGGCGACCACGGCTTCGGGTTAAAACTCAACCAAACCGCATACTCCTCTTTCCAAATCCGCAACTTATTCACCGGCATCGCATCCCCTAACCGAAACGTCACGAACTGCATCGCATCCGCCTGCTGCCAATGCGGCAGCTTCACCCCGTGTTTCATGATCTCCTCCGATGGATCAAGATATTCGCTCATTGATAGATCACCGCAAGCCAGCGGGGATTGTCAAGGTGGGAGACGGCAGAACGGAGCCACGACACTCTGTCGTGGATGCGAATGAGAAGCCTTTGCGAAGAGCTTCGCGCGCCTCAAAGACCTCCCATTCGCCAGCACCACAGGAGTGTGGTGCCTCCGGCTACACCGCCATATCCAGCACGGCCTGCTGCCGATCAAAATCTGACTCTCCGGTCAGCTCGCGCTTCGCACGCTCGTAATCCACTTGCTTAATCTGAAGGGCACCGCGGCCAGCCATCAATGCCAGCTCCATAGTCCGCGCATATAACATCTCTCGTGTCACCGGGCGGCTGCTGGTTACTCGGCGGATTCCTCTTTCTTGCAATAGTTGGTTCATGGTTTTGTGAGTTGTTGAATTGAGTCTTTTTACCATCAAACAGTCGCTCTCGAATCGACTAGTTTGCTTTGCAGTTTTTCCCAGCGGGAACCCGAGGAATATGAATCTTCGTTTGCAGTCACCGCAGCGGATTCTCTAGTTCCGCTTGATCTCGGCACCACCACATCCCACGGCCAGTAAGTCTCGGCACTCATCTGGATTCCATCGGAGTTCCACTCATTCACGGGGCAATTTTCGTAGTTTTTCATTTGAGCGTATGGGTTAAGGCGAGCTGGATCGTGGGGATATCTCACCAACCAATCTCGCAGTTTCAAAGTGGTGTGAATTTGGCCCACTCGCAGAGTTTTTACTATGGGGAGTTCTCCTACTTGATCCCTCATCACAGCCTCCAGCGCGGAGCCTAACTACTGGCACAAGTAGGGATACACCCCATGGTCAGTAGTCTCGTGCACCCCCACGGTGACGCAAGTAAGTCACCCATACCACCCACCTTTCCCCCTATGAACGCTACGACGATTGAGAACTCCACGAAGTATGATCGCCCGGTCGCGCACCCACTTTACCCGATCGATCAGGTGTTTCTCTGGCTACCCGGATTTCCAGGCAAGGAGCGGCCCTACTGCACCTACAATGCCGCCCAGGACGACGCCACTTTTCCGGAATTCCAGGTCTATCAGCCGGAAAAACACCATGATGCAAATGGCGCTTTTCTTTCCCCGCTATTTCCAATCAATCCTGGCACTTACGTCTGCTGGCACCTACACGCATCGCCACCGATACCCTTCCACGGCGTCCCTATCACTCGCTCACTTTCCGCAATGGATATGTCAGATTTGGCGCAGCGCGTCCTACTCTCCACCGGGGAAGATCCTTAACTGTACCCCGACCCATTGACGCTGCTGCGCAACCCGTGGAAATCCTTCATTCTCGCCGGCCTTTCCCGCATGGGGATGCTATCAGGCAGCGTCCCTCACCCCGGATAAATCCCCAACCCGAGCGCTCCTCGAAGTGGGCGAATCAGGCGAACTCTCAAGACATGGTTTCCCCTCCCAACCAGTCTGAGTTCCCCCCTTTACCGTTCGCCCGGTTCGCCCACCTCGGGGAGATTTCTATATAAATGAAAAAAGCCGAAGGCGTGTGCCATCGGCTTTTTCAGGTCTCTCGTTTTATTAAGGAGCTTCAGATTTGAATTTTCCGAATGCCGCTTTCAAATTGGCGAACACAAACGCATTCGCCTCCTTGGCCACATCCACGACGGCTCCCATCCCGAAGAACTCGTGGGTCACTCCATCATAGTTCTTATAGGCCACTTCCACCCCATCTGCGGTGAGCTTCTTGGCCAGTGCCTCGCCCTCCGAGCGCAGCGGATCAATCTGTGCCGTGACGATGGTGGCGGATGGTAATCCCTTCAATGTCTTAGCCTGTAACAACGCCACTTTGGAATCGCTGGCATCCTCTGGCTTGGCCAGCGCTTTATCTAGAAACCATTTCATCATAGCTGCATTCAACGGTTTGGCGTCTGCATTCTCAACATAGGATGGAGTGTCCAATTTGGTATCGGCAATCGGATAGATTAAAACCTGATGCACTGGTGCATGGATGCCCTCGGCCTGAGCCATGATGCAGATAGCGGCTGCCAAATTTCCCCCAGCACTCTCACCCACCACCGCGATGTTCTTGGTATTGCCACTCCAGCGGTGACCGTTTTTCAAAAGCCATTGGTAAGCTCCATATGCATCATTATGCGCCGCCGGGAATTTATGTTCCGGCGCTTGCCGGTAGTGAACGGAAAGCACAATCGCACCGACTCCGTTGGCCAGCGCCCTTGGAGTTGAATCATAAGTATCTAGATCCGCAATCACCCAACCTCCGCCATGAATGTAGAGGATGATCGGGAACGGGCCATCGCCCGCTGGCTTGTAAACGCGTCCTTTGATTTCCCCATTGCTGAGTTCAATCGTGATGTTATCGACCTCATTAACCGGCTCAGCTGCGTCTTTGTTGTCCTCCTTGAGAATCGCCATCACTGCATCCGCAGGGGATGGTTGCTTCCTCGCTTCTTCGGCGGATAGACTTTCAACAGGCTTACCTCCCAAGGTGCCAAGCTTGTCCAATACCGCCTGCATTTGAGGATTGGGTTTCGCAGGGGATGTGGTTTGCGCCGTGAGCGAAGCGCAGGAAATAACAGTCGCGGAAATGATAAAGGTGAGGTTCCTCAGGGTAGTGAATCGGCTTGGTTTCATGGTGAAGTTTAAGTTTTGGTTATTGAGCAAAGTTTGACACGCTAATCGCCCATTCAGACGCCGCCATGGGGACAAACCCTACTTCTATCATCACGCGGATTGTGCGTTTGCGTCGCGACGGACTGCCGGCAGGGCGATCACATTTTCCACGGGATGCGGCTCGACCAACGGGGCCGGGAGATTCATGCGAGCATAACTTGCCAATTTCTCCGCCTCACTCAAATCCAGCCTGGCAGCCGTGCGCCTACAGGCAAAAATGAACTGTTGGCCAGCCTCGCAGATGGGATATCTCGAATTCCACTCAAGCTTAGAGTCCGTTGGCATAGGATTGCAGAATTTTTAGTGGGGTATAACTCGCTCAACCGGAAGGAGGGGGTGGCTGTGACAGTTGCCTTACAATCAACTATCACAGCCGGGTTGCCCTTTACAACCTTGCAATGGATTTGGGTGACTCTGTCCCTTTGATCACCCGACACATATCTACTGTTGTTGGCAAATTTATGCGATGGGTAGTAACCCTACTCTTTCAAAAATGACTGATGTGGATTAAGCCGCGATCACAACTGTCTCCTCAAGCTAACCGAGACTCGATCAAATAACTTCCCCGCTGCGGACCTATCTTTGAACTCCGCACGCGTCATCTGCCGTGATTTGCTTTTATCATTTTCGAACACTTTGATCTGCTCAGCGGCAAACTTCGCGTCGTAGATATTTAGATTTGCTTCGTCATTTAAGCGGAACGAACGGTCATCGAAATTTGTGGAACCTACTGAAACCCACACGTCGTCCACGATGATGACCTTGCAGTGATACATGGCCGGCTGATACTCGTGAATTTCCACTCCGGCATCCAACAAGGCACCCCACAACCCGCGTGATGCGCTGGCAACGATTTGCGAGTCAACATGCGGTCCAGGCACGATGATCTCGATCTTCACCCCGCGCTTGCGGGCGCTAATGAATGACTGAATCGCCAACTCATCCGGCACAAAGTACGCCGCTTGCAGTCGGATGGATTTCTCAGCCGAAGCAATCGATAGCAAATACATCAATCGCACGCTCTCGCTGCCTTCGCTGCTAGAACTCTTGAAGACTTGTGCAAGCGAGTCGCCACTGGGTTTGACTTCGGGAAAATACTTGGGACCGACCAAAACTTTAGCTCGCGTCTTGATCCAGTTATCATTAAAAGCAGCCTGCATCTGGGCCACCGCCGGGCCTTCCAACTGATAGTGAGAGTCGCGCCAATGGTATTTATCATGCGCATCTCCCTGCCACGAATCGGCGATTCCCACACCGCCGGTGAATCCAATCTTACCATCCACCACTAACAACTTTCGGTGGGTGCGGTTATTGATGCGTGCCAAGGTGTACCACCTGATCGGATGATAACGCTCCAGCTCCACGCCGGCGGCTTTCATTTCATCAAGGTATTTCTCCTCCAACTTGCCGGCTCCCACAGCGTCTAGTAGAACATGCACTTTCACACCCGCGCGGGCGCGCTCGCACAGCGCATCCGAGAACTGGCGGCCAATATCGCCGGACCAATAGATATAGGATTCGAGAGTGATCGTCTCCCGCCCACCACGGATGGCAGCTAACATCGCGGGGAAAATTTGAGAACCGTTGTGGAGGGCTGTGATGCGATTCCCAGGCAAGAGCGGCGGACCTAACAATTGACCGATGCTGCGCAGGAATTGCGGATCACTCACCGCAAACTCATGCTTCAACTCAACGCGGATTTGTTTCTCTCCTGACTTTAGATTGATGAAAAGCAAGGTGGCGAACACCGTGAGGACGATGGTGATAGAAATAGTGAGCCATTTCTTGGTTCGGCTCATCGCGGGTTTATCATTCAGCTTTTCGGGTTTCATGTTCAGGTGCGGGATATGGGTCTGGGAAAATAGCACCATCCCGCGCCTGTTGGGATTTATTTTTAGGCGAAGCCACGACTGCGACGGAGCCACGACACTCTTGTCGTGAATGCGAATGAAATGCCTTTGAGCAGAGCTTCGCCGTTTGACAAACCGACCCACATTAGCATCATCTTTGGCGTGGCGACCGAACTCAACGAAACGAATTTCCAAAACGAGGTTCTCGACTCCGATCTACCAGTGCTGGTGGACTTCTGGAGTGAGCAATGCGGCCCCTGCAAGCAGCTCGCTCCCGTATTGGATCAGCTGTCTGAGGAAATGAAAGGCACTGCGAAGATTTGCAAGATCGATGTGGCGGCAAACATGAAACTTACTGCCAGCTATGGTGTCCGCTCTGTGCCGAATCTGCTGTTTTTCAAAAACGGCGAGGTCAAAGACCAGTTCATCGGCGCGAGCATCACCAAGGACCAGATGCGGGCGAAGCTTGAGGCGCTGGTTTGAAGTTCACGCCCGCTTCCATCGGATTTTCTTGGGCTAGTCAAGATGACCCGGATTCGGCAGCTTCTCTGTGGCGACCATGCAAACACTACGCAAAATCACGATCACGGGCTTCAAATCCATCCGGGATCAGACTCTCGAATTGGATCGTCTCAACGTGTTCATCGGGGGAAACGGTGCGGGAAAATCGAATCTAATCGGCGCGTTCCGGTTTCTGCATGAGGTGATCAATCAGAGATTGGAGAAGTATGTGGTCACGCGCGGCGGAGCGGACAACATCCTCCACTTCGGGCGCAAGACGACTTCATTTATCAAGTTCCATCTGGAGTTTGAGGACGCCACGGGTTCCAGTTCATTCGACTTGAGAATCGATGGCACCGCAGATAGCGGCCTCGTGATTGCCTCGGAATTTCCTCAAGTAATTAAGAATGACGCAACAACTTGGTACACCCAGCCCGCTGGATACGTCACAAGGGACGATGGCTCGTTCGAATCCGGACCAGCGGTAAACCTCATGACCCACTACTCCCGCGAATCCAAAATTCTCGAAGATGAAAGGGATGAGGCGCGGCAGGTGGCCCAGGCTCTTGTCAATTGCCGCGTCTATCATTTCCACGACACCAGCGACACCGCTGCAATGAAGGGAATCTGCGATGTTGATGACAATCGCCTACTCCGACCCCACGCCGAAAACCTTGCGGCGATCTTGTATTACCTGCAGGAAAAAAAGCCCGATCATTTCGCCTTGATTGAGGATACCTTGAAGCAGATCGCTCCGTTCTTCGGTGGGTTTCAATTAAGCCCGTCGCGTCTGAATGAATCGAAGATCCGTCTCGAATGGAGGGAAAAAGGCCACGATGGGTATTTCAACGCCACTGTTCTTTCTGATGGAACCCTGCGCTTCATCTGTCTCGCGACTCTGCTGCTCCAGCCGGACTTGCAAGGTTTGGTGTTGCTTGATGAACCGGAACTGGGACTCCATCCGGCGGCGATCACCCTGCTGGCCGAGCTGTTGGTTTCCGCATCGCAAAGGACGCAGATCCTTGTGGCAACTCAGTCGGTCACGCTGATCAATCAACTGGCACCGGAGCAGGTGTGGACGGTGGATCGGGAGAATAATCAAAGCTCCTTCAGCAAGCTCCACGAGGAGAATCTATCCGAATGGCTGGGCGAGTTCGCGCTGGGTGAACTGTGGGAAAAGAACCTCATTCGTGCCCGGCCCTGATGAAACGTTGCCTGATTCTGGTTGAAGGGCAGACAGAAGAGCGCTTCGTCAAGGATTTGCTGGCTCCCACGTTCCAGCCGCTCGGGGTTTCCATGATACCTACCATGCTGATCACCAAGAAGGTTTTAAGCGGCCCGAATTTCAAGGGAGGGGTGACCAGCTATGCGAAAATGCGGTCGGACCTGATGCCGTTGCTTCGCGATCAAGGAGCGTTGGTTACTACGATTATTGATTACTACGGGGTGCCCGATGACACTCCCGGAATGAAAACCCGTCCTGCCGGAGCCTCGGCCAGAGAACGAGTGCGGCACATGGAGAATGCCATCTTCCAGGATTTGGGTAGTCCCGGAAACTTCGTGCCCTTTCTCGCTCTCCACGAGTTTGAAGCTTGGTTGTTCACTGACATCGATACAACGGCGGCGGTCATTCCCGCCCGGGAAAAGGCGCATGAACTTCACTTGGCGGTGGCTGGTCTCGAACCTGAGGAGATCAACGAAGGTTCCGCGACCGCTCCTTCGAAACGCTTGTTGCGAGTGTTTCCTGGATTCCAAAAAGCCCTCCATGGGCCTGTTGCCGCGAAACGGATCGGGCTTGGCGCCATCCGTTCCCGTTGTCCGCATTTCGATGAGTGGCTGACGCTGTTGGAAACTTTTGCTTCTGCCCGACGAACGTGATTGGGTTAGATGGGCTGGATTTATAGAGAAGTTCTAGGCTAAAGCTGCCCCAGCCCTTTGAGCGTCTCCAGAATACCCTCGATCTGCTCGGTGCGCTTTTTGTTCTTCCTGCCGAACATGCCCGACAGGGCTTCGGCATCAGGAGTTACGACACTCTTGTCGTAACCGCCGATGAGCTTGCGGAGGATGACGACTTGGTCGGGCAGGCGGTCCGGCCAAGGAATGGTTGATTGGGAATTGGGGATTGGAGATTGGGAAGAGGTTTCGGTGCCGGCGAGGGTGGCTTGCACGGGTTGGGGCGCGGCGGCGGTTGGATTCTGATAGTCCGGGCGCAGCCAGCGGATGAGGCCGCGCTTTTCCTCGGCGGCGCGCTCGTGGTTGAGGGCGACGAGGCGGGTGAGGAGTTCTTCACAAGGAGCGTGGGCGTCTCGCCCACATGGATTTTCTTCACTTGTGGGCGGGACGCCCACACTCCTTGATAGGTCACTCCAGCCATACGCTTCTAACACGGCGGCATCCAGCTCGTCGTGGATCTGGCGGAGCACGGTGACGAGGCCTTGGTCGTGGATGAGCTTTTCCTTGGCATTGAGCGGCTCGCCGCTGCGGAGCTTGTCGAGCACGTTGTAAATGCCGGTGAGCGTGAGGCCGGGATGTTGCTCCTGCTGCCGCTTGCGGTGCGAATCGAGACGCTCGCCGAGTGCGCGGATGCGCTGCTTGAGGGAGCCTTCTTCGAGCGCGGGGAATGGGAAGGGTTCGAAACAGGTGGTCTTTACATAAACGGGAGTAGGTCCGAGTTGTGAGCCTCTTGCCAAAGTCCATTGCACGTGAAGCGAGGATGAGAGAACGCCCAAAATAAAAGGATCATCAGACGCTATAGAAATGAGTTTGTTGTCGGGAAGTATGCTCTCATCAAGGAAGACGAAAAAGCGGTGTTTACAAGTTTCGACAGTGGCAATGTATCGCGTTAGCTTGCTCAAGCCTTGGCGAAGTTCTGCTCTGTTCTTGCCGAAGTGCCACCAGAATTTTGCATACGTCGCACCATCTTTGGTGTGTGAAATCGCATCACGCTCAGGTTTGACGTGGATAAGAACATGTTGATAGAGCGCGGCCCATTGAGATTGGGTTTGTTCTGCGCTGAGACCAAACAGATCAATGACTTTCACTTTGCGAGGCTTGTCTGTGAGGTCGCGCCCATTCCGGTAACCGCGTATATGTTTTTCGATGCCGGGATTCGTGCCGAGTCCAAGTTGTGATGCTTCATCATTAGTGACAATGAAACCGGAGCCATGGAGTTTGACGCCGGGGCAACTGATTTTTAAGTTTGCTTGGAGCGCGCCGCAGGATGTTAGGTCCGCGCCGATTTGAAGATTGGCGGCAAGAGTGCCGCCACTCCTTAACAGAGTCACTTCGTTCTCGCCATTTTCGTGAGGGCGTTCGGCAATGACTTTTTCGAGGATGCCTTCAGCCTTTCCGGGCGCACCGACGGTCATGGCGATTCGGACAGCTGCTGCGTCAGCGGAATCGATCCATGGGTGATCGGCGATTGCGTAGGCGAGGTGGAGCGGCTTCTTGGCGTCTGCCAGGAAGGGCTCGATGACGCGGCGGTTGAAGGTCTGGTGGATGGAGTTGGTGGTGATGAAGCCGAATTGTTTGCAACGGCCTTGCACGACTTCTGCAGCGGCTTTTTGCCACCAGAACATGACGAAGTCGGCGGATTCGGGGACGTCGCCTTTCCACGCCTTGCGGAGGGACTCTGTGTAGCCGTCGCCGAGGGCGTCTCTCATGCGGGAGGCTCCGATGAACGGCGGATTCCCAACGATGTAATCCGCCTGCGGCCACTCGGCGCGGCGGGGATCTTTGTAATCGAAGAGGGCGATGGTGGCGGATTCGTCGGGGACTTCCTTGCCGGTGACGGGGTGGGTCTTGGTGGTGTAGCCGTTCCAGATGGTGAGGATTTCCCCGCTGACAGGATCGCGGCGCGGGATTTTCTCGTCGTAGGCGAGCACGGCGTCCTGCTGGCGGATGGTCTGGGTTTTCGGGAGGAGCGGGCGGTCGCCGGTGTCGGCCTTGCCGGTGGTTTTGCGCTGCCATTGGAAGTAGCCGATCCAGAGGACGAGCTGGGCGATGGCGACGGCGTTGTGGGAGAGTTCGAGACCGAGGAATTGCTCGGGGCGGACTTTGTATTCGTTC
>JAYTLO010000302.1:0-2221 GCA_043729385.1 Akkermansiaceae bacterium | reverse complement strand
CGCATTTTTTGGCGGCTTTTGGATTGGCGGCGTTTTGGTACGGCCATGGTCGTAGTTTAGTTAAGGTTGGTCCTTGAGGTCCTTGAGGATGTCGAGAGCAGACCATCGGTCGTCGCTCTCGGCGCGGGGCGGAGTGGGTAGCCCATCTTCCGCTGGCTTGTCCACTGATAAATATCGGGAATCGATTTCACACTTCTGCGGCACGTCTCCCTCCTCGCATCTGGGGTCCACCGGGAAGTTGATTAAGACCTCTTCCCGCAAGGCATCGGTCACGTCGATGACCCCTTCCCGGTCGATCTCCAGCGAAATAGCGGCATTTTCCAAACGGATCGTTTGCACGAATGGATGCAGCGTCCGCACGCAGGTGAATTCAAACGGAGCCGAGAGCGAGCCGGTCAATAACAGCTCGGGGCCGAACCGATGCACCCAGAGGTCGTATTCCAGCGGGCCGACAGCTTGGGCATCGCCCTCCGGCAGGTCGAAAGTTTCATGCGGCAGTTCGCCGGCGAAGCCCTTTCCTTCCTCCGGCAAATTGGCCAGATCGATCATCAAATGTCCCTTCATGGCGGAAATGTAACCATCCGCCGTCGCCCGCCAAGTCACAATTATTTCCCGCTCGTCAGCAGCGGCTTGCTCGCTATTTTCCCCGCACCATGCCAATCGACGTTCCCCTGTTAGCTCGTATTTGTGAAGCTCCCGGCGCTCCGGGATTTGAAAAGGAAATCCGCAACCTCGTCCTCACCGAGCTGAAAGGCCTCGCCGACGACGTCCGCGTGGACAACATGGGCAACGTAATCGCCTTCAAGAAAGGCAAGTCCGCCGCCAAGAAAACGATGGCCGCCGCCCACATGGACGAGATCGGATTCATCGTCACCTACATCGACGACAACGGCTTCGTCCGCTTCAATCCCGTCGGCGGCTTCGACCCGAAAACCCTCACCTCCCAGCGCGTCATCATTCACGGTCGCAAGGACATCATGGGCGTGATGGGCTCCAAGCCCGTCCACATCATGTCGCCCGATGAGAAGACCAAGGTCGTCAAAATCACCGACTATTTCATCGACACCGGCCTCACCAAAAAGGAGGTCGATAAGGTCGTGGCCATCGGCGATTTCGTGACCCGTCACTCGCCACTGATCGAGCTGGGAGAATGCGTGAACGTGAAATCCCTCGATAACCGTGCCTCGGTCTTCGTCCTCATCGAGACCCTCCGCGAGCTGAAGAAATCCAAGTGCAAGCCCGCCTACGATTTCTACGCCGTTTTCACCGTCCAAGAAGAAGTCGGCCTCCGCGGTGCCCAAGCGTCCGCCCTGCAAATCCAAGCGGATTTTGGCATCGGGCTCGACACCACCATCGCTTACGATGTCCCCGGCTCGTCTCCTCAGGAGCGCTGCACAGCCCTCGGCGAAGGCGCGGCCATCAAGCTCATGGACGCGTCCGTCATCTGCGATTATCGGATGATCGAGTTCATGAAATCAGCCGCTAAGCGCCACAAAATCAAGTGGCAACCGGAGATCCTCGCTGCCGGTGGCACCGATACCGGCAGCCTCCAACGGATGGTCGCCGGCGGCTCGATCGTCGGCGCGGTTTCCATCCCCACCCGCCACATCCACCAGACCATCGAGTCCTGCCACAAGGAAGACATCGCCGCTTGCATCCAGCTCCTCGCCGCCTGCGTCTGCGAACTCGACCTGCACGACTGGAAATTCTGAGAAATTTCCCCAACCCAGCCGCCCCTTCCTTGATGGAACGGGCGGCTTTTTCTTTTCCGGCAGTCGGGCTGAAAAATTTTACACCTCCGATTCAACAGTTTACGCCGAGAACTTGGATTCCCCGACCGAAACTCCGTAAAACTTAATGAGTTTTTTCAAATTTCCGCAGCAAGCCATTTCCCTAACGATTAGGTGAAAATTTCCGCACCCCTAGACGGGCATCCCATTCTCGCTGGGCATCGCCGCAAGTCCTAGATCTTGCTCATCATTTACTTGGTAAATACGCTCACCAAAACACTGCATCTTGTATTGTGAATAATTTGTGGATACTAGATGGGCAAAATCGGATTGACCCGGCCCGCCGATTGCTGTCAGTCTCTGCCTCGCTTTGCCAAAAAGATAATCCTGATTTTTCCCATGACCGCCACCATGACTCCTGCTGCCACCACCACTGTTTCTCTCGGAAACAAAACCTTCGTCCTCGACCGCGAAAAAGCCGAACTCGCCTA
>JAYTLO010000301.1:0-8511 GCA_043729385.1 Akkermansiaceae bacterium | reverse complement strand
ACATTTCCCTCATCACCATCCCGCCGCCGCAGATGGTGGCTAACATGCAGGCCGGGAAAATGGATGGCTACTGCGTGGGCGAGCCATGGAACGGCAAGGCGATCAAAGATGATATTGGTTTTACCGCCATTAACACTCAAGATATTTGGAAAGATCACCCGGAGAAAGTATGTGCCTTCAGCGAGGACTTCGCCGCCAAGAATCCTAAGACCGTCAAAGCAATCCTCAAGGCGCTCCATGAAGCCAGCGTCTGGCTCGACGTGATGGATAATCGTCCTGAGCAGGCGAAAATTGTCAGCGCGACGAGTTACATCAATTGCCCACCGGAAGCCATCCTGCCGCGCCTTCAAGGCAAGTATGATATGGGCGACGGTCGTAAAATCCGCGATCCGAATTATATGATCTTCAGCGAGCGCAACTGCAACTACCCGCAGCCGAAGTATGCCAAGTGGTGGCTCACTCAACTCCGCCGTTGGGGCTTCACCGATGGCGCTCCAGACTACGAAGGCGTCGCCAAACAAGTCATGCGCACCGATATCTACGAGGAAGCCATGAAGGAAATCGGATACACGCACGGCGGTCTCAGCTCCGCTAAAGACACCTTCTTCGACGGTGTCGCCTTCGACCCAGCCGGAGATATGGAAGCTTATGCCAGCTCGTTCGCCGTCAAGACTCTCAAAGGCTAATGGGCCGTGGCTGGAGGGAGCCTCTGGCTCCCTCCACTTGTATCATTCAGAATCATGAAACTCTTCTATCAACTCAAGCTCGACGCCATCCTTCTTCCTACCATTGCTCTGCTCATCTGCCTCGGCGGTTGGGCCATCATCGCAGGCCATGGCAAGACCACTGTTTCCGTGGATGACTGGGGAGATAAAGTCACTAAAACCGAACGCTTCGGTCTCTCCAAGAATTTACCCTCTCCTGCCGAAACATGGGTCGCCAGCAAACCCTACATCATGGAACCCTTCGCCAAGCGCGGCGAACTCGACCAAGGCATACTCCGCTTCGCTTGGCTTTCGCTCAAGCTCGTCGCCCAAGGATATGCCATCGCCCTCATTCTCGGCACCCCCATCGGCTTCTTCCTGGGACTATCGAAAAACTTCACCCGCGCCTTTGATCCCATCATCCAGATCCTCCGGCCCGTATCTCCGCTCGCCTGGCTGCCGTTAGGGATGGTGCTATTCAGTGGCTTGAAAGTGATGGATGCAAGTGGGCGCTCGGTCTTCGGCACGTCCGATGCCGCCGCGCTTTTCACCATCGCCATTTGCGCCATGTGGCCCACTGTTCTAAATACTGCCGTCGGCGTCCGCGCCGTGCCACAAGACTATCTAAATGTCGCGAAAGTGCTTAAACTTTCGAAAACGAAAACTCTATTTAAGATCCTCATTCCATCCGCACTCCCCTATATGTTTACCGGATTCCGGCTCTCGCTAGGCATTGCGTGGTTGGTCATCGTCGCTGTGGAAATGCTCATCGGAAAACCCGGGGTCGGCGGCTTTCTCTGGCAACAATACAATGCCAACAGTTATGCCCATATCATTCTCTCGATCCTCACCATTGGCTTCATTGGCTATATCCTCGACCGTGGGATGAGTCTCGTCGAAGGCCGCTTCCGGTCGGCTTGATGGATATCAGACTTATAGGAACTATTCGACTTATGATACCTATTCTTGAGCTCTCCGGCGTTTCGAAATCTTTTGGTCGCGCCCATGAGAGCGCTACTATCTTGCGCGATGTGGATCTCACCGTGCAGGAGGGTGACTTCGTTTCCATCATCGGTTATTCCGGTTCTGGCAAGAGCACACTCATCAATCTAATCGCTGGCCTGTTTAAGCCCACGTCTGGCAATGCATTGATGGATGGCAAAACCATCGACGGTCCCGGTCCCGAGCGCGGGATTGTTTTCCAAAATTACTCGCTGCTTCCGTGGCTGACCGTCACGGAGAATGTCCGGCTCGCCGTGGACCAGCTTTTCCCAGCCATGTCCGCCCAAGAGCGCAAGGAATACACAGCCAAGTATGTGGACATGGTGAAACTAACACCCGCCGCTGGTAAGTATCCCAAGGAGCTATCCGGCGGGATGCGCCAGCGCGTATCCGTTGCCCGCACCCTCGCCGCGAACCCGCGGGTGCTGCTGCTTGATGAGCCGCTATCCGCGCTCGACGCTCTAACACGCGCCACCTTGCAGGATGAAATCGCCGACATCTGGCATAAGCACCGCACCACCGTTATCTGGATCACCAATGATCCCGACGAAGCTCTGTTAGTGGCTGATAGAGTCATCCCCCTGCTTCCGGGCATCGACGGTGCGACCCTCGGCGGAGAAATTTCCGTGAGTATCCCACGTCCTCGTTTGCGCAACGAAGTCTTGAGATCGCTGGAATTCAAAGACCTCAAGCTTCAGCTGGTAGAAACTCTTCTCAACGCGAAACGCGACACGATTCCCTCCGTCGTCAAGAAACTACCTGCTCCGGACGTCCTACCAGAAGATCTCGCTAACAAACGGGCGTCTTACCTTTTCAACCGTCCCCCACCCCGCCGCCGCTCGCAGCTTGAGCGCGAGGAACTCAAAATCGAAGCATCATGAGCACCGCCCACGCACCCGTTCTGGAACTGTTTAAACTCACCAAGGCCTATCCCTCGGCGAAGGGGCCGGCCGTCATCGTCAAAGACTTTTCCTTAAACTTCGCCGCCGGTGAATTCATCACTCTCATCGGCCATTCCGGCTGTGGGAAATCCACGGTGCTTTCGATGGTCGCCGGTCTAACTGACGTCACCGGCGGCGCGATGATCCTGGCAGGCCGCGAAACGAACGAAGCCGGCCCCGACCGCGGCGTGGTGTTCCAGTCCCCTTGCCTGCTGCCGTGGATGACCGCGTTTGAGAATGTCATGCTCGGTGTGAATCAGGTTTATTTCACTGCTTCCAAACAAGAGCGCCGAGAACTGGCAGAGTATTATCTATCGGTTGTCGGCCTCGGCAATGCCATGCATAAGTTCCCCCGCGACTTATCACAAGGCATGCGCCAGCGCGTCGGCATTGCCCGTGCCTTCGCGCTGCAACCCAAGATGTTGCTGCTAGACGAACCCTTCGGCATGCTCGACTCGCTCACCAAAATGGAACTCCAGGAAGTCCTGCTAGACCTCTGGCGCCGCAACAAACTCACCACCCTCATGGTCACCCACGACGTGGATGAGGCCATCTTCCTTTCCGACCGCGTCGTCATGATGACCGACGGCCCGGAAGCCGAAGTCGGCGACATTCTAACCATTCCCTTCGCCCGCCCGCGCATCCGTGCCGAAGTCATGGCCGATCCCCGCTATCTGGAAATTCGCAATCACCTGCTGACCTACCTCAACGAGCGCTCACACATCCGCCCTAGCAGAATCGCCGCGCTGCAAGCGGGCGAAGCCGCAGCCACGGAAGCCTGCCACGCAAGCGGTGGCGTCCTACAGGCCCACTAACAAAAGTGTCCCGGCTGTCACAGCCGGACTTCGCTGGGGCAAAGAGCGGGAGTTATGTCTCGATTCAATTCGGCGAACGGTAGCATCGCGTTCGCAATGTCCACCGTCTCCAGCGCCAACGGCGCATCCCACCCCAGCCTGGGGCATCGCCTTGGGCAATAGTAAGGAAGAGTTTGATTGAATGCTGATCCCAGAAACTTCGAACACTTCGACAAGTGTGGGTGGACCGACCGAGGAGAAAGTAGTAGCTCCGGCCGGCACTATACCTGTCTCCCGGCGCGGTGTGAAATCCGACTTTTCCAGCGACCCCTTCCAGCCCGGACTTGTCCCGACGGCAGGAAAGACCTCTTGGGAAATCTGGTCGCCGTTTCTCTTCTGGAAGCGGATGATGAAAAACATTTCAGCCGTCCTCTCCTTCCAATCGGGATCCAAGCTTGCGAGTTTGTAGCGGACTCTGGGACTTTTCGGATTCACTAGAAACCGGAGTGCAGAGGTATCATGACGGACCGTCATGCTGGGTCCGTAGAGAGGCACCTTGGCACCATCGACCAACACCCCGATGGAGGTGGATTCCGAAACACCCGCGGCGCGGCCCATCATAAATAGCAACGGCAACAGATAGATGAATCGGGAAAAAGTGATCACGCTAAACTAATATAACTTTGAGGCACGGATCGAAGCCTGATCCGCCCGCGCCTCGGATTCGAGATGGATGTTGAGCGGCGAAGTTTGGCCGCAGTTGGTGCGAATTTACTCTTTCTCGCCGCCTGCGTTTTTCCCACCAGTGATCTGATTCAGCATGGCGCTGAGTTCCTCTAACTTCACGGGATTCTGAGCTGCTAGATTTTTGGTTTCCGCCGGATCTTCGGCCAGGTTGTAGAGCTGGGGCTGCGGTCTATTGCCGGAGCGGATGAGTTTCATCACCGGAGCACCACGGTGAGGCGGGATGTATTTCCAGTCGCCAACTTTCAAGGCGTGGCCTGAGATCCCTTCCTCGACGATGGCATCCCGACCGACGTCTGACTTGCCGAGCAGTATGTCCAGCGCGTTTCTACTATCACCCGCTGGAATGGGCTGGCCGACGAGCGTGGCGAACGAGGCGAGGAAATCAATCTGCGAGGTGGCCGCAGCGGAAACTGCGGGTGCGATTTTCCCCGGCCAGGAAATGATCAGCGGCACGCGGGTGCCGGCTTCGAGCTTGGAATACTTGCCACCGCTGAACGGGCCGGACGGAGTGTGAACGCCGTTTTTCTCGACGGCACCATCCTGATAGCCGTCGTCGAGCACCGGTCCATTGTCGCTGGAAATGATCACGATGGTGTTCTCTAGCAGTTTGGATTTTTCAAGTTTGGCGATGACCGCGCCGACGTGGTCGTCGAGCTGGGCTATCACGTCCCCGCGCGGTCCGAGGCCGGTTTTACCGACATAGGCTGGAGCCGGCACGCGTGGCACGTGGGGTTCGTGGAGGGCGAAAAAGAGGAAGAACGGCTTGTCCTTTCCCTGCCCGATGAACTCCAGTGCTTTGGCCGTGAAATGCTCTCCGAGTTCCTCGTCTTTCCAGCGCGCCGCTTTCCCCCCGCTCATGAAACCGATGCGGCTGACGCCGTGATTGATCGTGTCGCTGTGCTGGGGATCGGCGCCGAACTTGAGTAGATCGGGGCGTTCGCGACCGGTCGGCTCGTCACCGACTTTTGCCTTGTAGCTCACCTTGATGGGGTCTGAAAGTTCGAAATTTGCCACCCGGTCATTGTCCACAAAAACGGTGGGCACGCGATCGCCGGTGGCGGCCATGATGTAGCAAAAATCAAAACCAATTTGACGCGGTCCCGCCTTGATGGAGCCGTTCCAGTCCACCGGCTCGGCGGTCGTGCCGAGGCTGAGATGCCATTTCCCAACGACGCCGGTGCGGTAGCCAGCTTTTTGAAAAACGGATGCCAACGTGGCACTGCCCGGCGGAATGACCATAGGTGCGTCCCCGGCGAGAATGTTATGGCCTTTTTCCCGCCACGGGTATTTCCCGGTCAGCAGGCCATAGCGCGAGGGGGTGCAGGTGGCGGACGTCGCATGAGCGGCGGTGAAACGCAATCCGCCAGCCGCAAGACGATCCAGGTTCGGTGTCTTGATCGACCTGGACCCGTAGCAGCCGAGGTCGCCCTGTCCCAGATCGTCGGCATAAATGATAATTATGTTAGGAGTGGCAGCGCCAAGAGCTTGGCAAACTAACAGGCAAGGGAGCAGGCGGATCATGGATTTTTTTAGTTATAGAAATGACGCGGTCCACATCGGTCCGGAATGGCGATGCCGGCAAACCGTCATTAAAGTGAAGGAACCGCCAACCGGCAGTGGCTTGAGTTTGACCTGCCAAATGCCTGCGGCGGCGATTGTGCTGACGGACTGCCCGCAGAGTTCGACCGTGATTTCTTCGCGTTGCAGCACGGCTCCATCGCCAAACAATGGATTCGGCTTCACCTCGGCGGGCAACGGAGCAACCGCGATGGATGTCACCAGCAGCAGGTGAGCTAAGAACAGATAAACCTTCATTGAGGGCAATAGGGCGTGGAAAGCGAAACGGCGGGTCACGAGCGGTATAGGCTCCGCGGCAGAGAATGTAACACTTTTCTTGCGGGAGAATCGTTTTGAGATCGGCAACTCGGCTTCGACAAGGATTCAGAAGCAGGCCTCCCAAAAGTTCTAAATAAAATGCATTTTCACGTGAGAAGCCCGGACATGCGGCCTATTCACCTTGAAAACCCACCCATCGAGCTACTGTCCCCACCACAAGGGATCACTTATTCGGAGGACCATCAAACCCATGAAAACAAACCTCATTCAAACCACACGGAAATCGAACCGCAGCATAGGCTTCACTTTGGTGGAGCTGTTAGTCGTCATCGCGATCGTCGCGGTGCTTGCTGCTGTGACCTTCAGTCTCACCGGAAAAATTAAAGACAAGGCATATCAGGCGAATGCCATGTCATCCATACGGCAGGTCGCGGCATTCAACATCGCCTACTCCACCGAGAACAACGGCGACATTAACACACTACGATGGGCTGAGGACAAACTGGAAGCCAAGCCCAGCTGGATCAAAAATACATTCTGGGGGCGTCTTCAGCCTTATATCTTTAACGATCCCACCACGAATGATGCGAGGCTGCAGAAAGACATGAAACTGCGCTTGGACCAATTGTTCAGTACCGACACAACCAAGGATAAAAACATGCCAAACACGGATGTTAGAGGTGCACAAATCTTCCGGGGAAAATCTGGGCTTGTTGACCCATTCGCATTCAACTCAGCACTCGCCACATGGGAGAAATTCGCAAAAACAACAACCTTTAGCGACCCATCCCAAGTGATTTACTTCGCATATGGTTACGGAATGTTCGATGCTGCGGATGGTAAATCCTATGCGCCGATGGCTTTGAAGGGACAACCTATCAAGCTCAGCAATCCATCGAATTCTCGTCCACTCTCAAAGTCTGCGAACTCTTACAATCAGCGTCTTAGGGTACGGTCAGGCTAGCGTCACGACGTTTGTGAAAGCGTACCTCACAACACTGCTTGGGCCGACGTTCTTTGTGGGTGATGCAGCCACCAGTGGCACTGACACCACCATCAACCAGCCCACGACGGGAAGTTACATTCGCACCTTTGGCAATCAGCTCACCGCGAACCAAGAGACCACGGAGTTGCGCATCACCGGCTTAGGTTTTGCGACCTCCACCGCCTCCGCATCCAATAATGCGAAGAGTCTCATGGTTTCCTTCACCTATCTCGGCGCAGATGGCGCGGTGGGTGGCGGAGATGATATCGTCATCGGCTCGACCACAGGCGATTATGTGTATGCCTCGAACGGCGAGTATTCTTGCGATTTTGATACACCATTATCAGCCACGCTCAACATCACCGCGCTGAAGTTTCAGATTTCGGTGACGCCGACTAATTTGGCGGGAAGTGGCTCGGTGTTGTTTAAGGTTGGGACGGTTCCTTTTGAGCATCACGAGTGCGAAACTCAGCGTGGCCGGAACCATGAGCGGTGCCTTATCCGCAATCCCGCAGCGAGTGAATCTAGCAAAATATCAACCTAACTCTCAGGTGGCACTGAGTTGGGCGGCTAGTTCAAGCGCTAACCTCGCCTTCTACTCCGTCTATCGTAGCACCACCATCGGCGGCCCCACTACACTCGTCGCGCTCACCGTGACCAAGGGCCTTTATTCCGTGCTGCTGGGTGACACCACGCTGGAGAACATGCGGCAGTCTCGGCAAACGGAGCCACCTTGGGCGGCGGAAACCTCAGCCTGCCAGCCACCAACGCGTCCACCGGGATCATCCGCTCGGACTCCGATACGCTGTTGCACAGCTTCGGGAGCGAAATTTTTTTTGCCGGGATCAATGCAGGGAACCTGACTATGTCCGGCCTAACAACACCGCCAGCGGCGTGAACGCGCTTTTCTCCAGCACCACTGGCGCTTACATACGGCCCACGGCGTGCCCCCCCCTTTTTCCCGCCCTCCGGTCCTCCCATGAGCTTTCTCAGCGGCCTTCATCTCAAAAGCAATTTCCTAGTAATAAATCCGCCCTAGCGGATCAGCATGGAATTCACTTCACTGGCTCGGCAACGCCGATCACGGGTGCCGGTGGATCGACGGCAGGGATTGGGCTCTTGCCGCAGCATTCGTCATCGGTCAGAACGGCGGTTCCGGTCGGGCCGCTTGTACCGGACCCGGTTGCGAGGATGCTGTCCACGTGCTTTTTCAAACTGTCGAGGGTCTGCCGACCGCTCAGGGGCTTGCCATTGATGAAGGTGGTGGGGGTCAAAGAAATGCCGAGTCGGTCACCTTCATTGATGTCACGGAGCACGTCAGGCCTTCCCTGGCCTGCAGCGAGATCCGCCTCGAACCGCTGCATGTCCAAGCCCAAGGCAACGGCCCGGGAAAGGAGATCGTCCTGATTCTTGAGGGGTTGATTCATCAGCGCCCGATACATCTCCCAGAACTTGCCCTGCGCCATGGCGGCCATCGATCCGAAATGGGCCAGGGTGCCCTC
>JAYTLO010000300.1:0-1583 GCA_043729385.1 Akkermansiaceae bacterium | reverse complement strand
ATACCAAAGCGCCCTAGGAATTAGACTTTAGGTCGGAGCGCCAGCGTTTGCTTGATCCCGCATCCAGCCGTGGATCATCGAGTGGACTTTCTCGGGTTTGATCCATTCCTTGGCGATCACGATGAGGTGATTTTCCAGCCGCCTGAGGTTGCGGTAGAGCCGGTTGGCCGTGGGGGCCTTGAGCAAACGGCCAAATCCTTCCACCGGGTTGAGTTCCGGGCAATAGGGTGGCAGCGGCAATAGCCGGACGTTGGGCGGCAGCCGCGTGTCGCCGGCCCGCAGGTGGAAGCCCGCCTGGTCGGCGATGACCACGTGAAGCGAGTCTGGATCGCTGTCGGCGATCTGTTTGAGGAAGACCGCGTGAATGTCCTGGTTGATGGCGGGGGTGAAGAGCAGCTGCGCGTCGTTCGCGCCGTCGATTTCGAGAGCCTCGTGCAGGTAGCCCCACTTGTAGGTGGTGGCATAGGGCGCGTGGACGCGCACTCCGCGAAGCGACCAGGTCTTGCGGATCACCGGCAACAGCCCGTAGCGGTGCTCGTCAAGCACCCACAGGCGCACGGGTTTGTCGGGGTTCTCGCCAACCACTTCGGTGAGGCGCGCCGGAAGCTCGGCGCGGAAGGCGTCGGAGGCGGCCTGGTCCTTTTTGCGGTGGCTCTTGCGCGGCATCTTGAGCTTGCCGCCCAGGCGGTGGATGAGCTTGCGCACGCCGCCTTCGGTGAGCTTTTTGCGTGTGCGCTTTTCAATCCACTTCTGCGCGTCGCGAGCCTGCCGGAAGGTGCCGGCCTTGAGTTCGTCGATGAACTTCTCGGTCAATTCCCCGTGGACGACCGGCGTGCGCGCGCCCGCCCAGTCGCGTTTGAGCAACTTTTCGAGGCCTTCCTCCACCAGTTTGTCCCGGTAGTTGAAAACGCTCTGCCGGGATACCCCGGCGATCTTCATGATTCCGGCGACGGAATGATCGTGCTGGGCGATGAGGCGCACGACGAGCAGTCGCTTGCGAGCCCAGTCGGGATGGGTTTGTTGCCAGGCGTTCTCGATTTGCTCGACGAGCGTCTTTCCTAGTTTCGGCAGTGTTCGGGCCATGCCGGAATTCTCGCGAAAAACCTCCGCGATTCAAAGCCAAAAACCTAGGGCGCTTTGGTATAAGTAGTTTTTGCCCCCAGTTCCAGCCGGTGAAGACGCGTGCCATGCCGGTAACCACTTCTTGGTCATAAGTGGCCACCGCGCCACCGGTGGAGTCAAGGACGAGCGTGCCGTCCGGCCAGACCCGGTAGAGGCCGGCGGAGAAAAGCTGGAGGATCTCGCGGGCGTAATTCTCATTCGGAATTTGCCCGGTGACGATGTTGCCGACCGAGTTCCCGCGCATGTCAAGATAGACGCCCATTGCTGAGCTGAGGGTGACCTGCTTGAGGATGTCACGGAAATTTCCGAAGGCTGAATCGAGCAGCGTATCGTAATAATCGGCGAGCGTCCGGCCATTATTGTTCAGTGGACCGGTATCGGAAATGACGAGGATTTCACTCAGCGCAAAGGCCGCACGTTGACGCAGCTGGTCAGGTGCGGTGACGGAATTCCTCCACCAC
>JAYTLO010000299.1:0-1917 GCA_043729385.1 Akkermansiaceae bacterium | reverse complement strand
TCTCTCGAGTCCCTGGCTGACGGAGCCGCAGTGGGCGGCGATCCACAGCTTGTGCGGCTAGTCAGGGAGTATCTACCGCTTTCCTTCAGCCGCCGCCATGGCGACCCGAGCCGGCCATGGAACCGCTTTGAAATCACTACCAAGAACCAGGATGGCCAACCGTTACTCGGCTATTCGGGAAACTGGCGGGATATTTTCCAGAACTGGGAGAGCTTGGCTTACAGTTATCCTGAGTGCTTTAAGTCCATGATCGCGGTGTTCCTCAACGCGTCCACTGCCGACGGCTACAACCCTTACCGGATTACCCGCGATGGCATCGACTGGGAGGTGCTCGATCCCAAGGACCCGTGGAGCCACATCGGCTACTGGGGTGACCACCAGATTATCTATCTGTTGAGGCTGCTGGAAGGCCATGAAAACTTCTGGCCGGGAAAACTGGCGGCGTCACTTGGCGAACAGATTTACGCCTACGCCAATGTGCCCTATGAAATCCACGGCTTTGATGAGCTGGTGAAATCACCTCGGCACTCGATTAACTTCAACGGGACACTGCATGAACAGTTGCTAGAGCGCGCCAGCGAGCGCGGAGGTGATGGTAAACTGCTAACGGAAGCTAACGGCGAAGTCGCGCTCGTGACCTTGGGTGAGAAACTGTTACTCCCCTTATTGGTTAAGCTCCAGAACCTGATCCCGGGTGGCGGCATTTGGCTCAATACCCAACGTCCTGAGTGGAACGACGCGAACAATGCGCTCGCCGGTTGGGGCCTATCGGTGGTGACGGTATGTTATCTCCGGCGCTATCTGAATTTCCTGGAAACGCTATTTAACAATACCGGCGTGGAAGTTTTAGAACTTTCCACACCCGTGGCCGCACTGTTGACGGATCTCGCGCGGATCCTTCCGGAAGCCGCCGGAGATCTCGACGACGAGGACCGCTGGCGCATCGCCAGCGCGCTTGGCCGGGCCGGGGAAAAGCACCGCACCGACGTCTATCAGCGCAAGCCGTTTCCCGTCATCCAGGTAAAACTCTCGGAGATCTGCCGCTTCGTCGAGATGGCGATCCGAGTCGTGGACGCCACCATCACCGCGAACCGTCGTGAAGATGGGATGTTTCACAGCTACAACGTGCTCGACTTGAGTGGCGGGAAAGCGATCGTCCGCCGCCTCGACGTGATGTTGGAAGGCCAAGTCGCAGTGCTCAGCAGCGGCATCCTCAATGCCGCAGATGCCCTGCGCTTGCTCGATGCCCTGCGCCACGGCAGCCTCTATCGGAAGGATCAGAACAGTTACCTTCTCTATCCGGACCGCCGTATCACCCCATTCCTGAACCGCAACCTCTTGCCGACGGGTTGGGCACGCCGCGCACCGATTCTCGCCCGCTTGCTTGCATCCGGCATCAGCACCCTGATGTCGATGGACGCCGAGGGCGGCGCACGGTTCAACGCGGATCTAACCAACTCGCGCGACCTGAAACTCCAACTCGATCGATTGGCCGGCGACCCCGCTTGGACGGAGATGATAACTGTCGGTCGCGATGCCGTTCTCGAGCTGTGGGAGGAGGTTTTCCACCACTCTGCCTTTACCGGTCGCAGCGGTGCGATGTTTGGCTTCGAAGGCCTTGGCAGCATCTATTGGCACATGGTCGCCAAACTGTTATTGGCGGTTCAGGAAACCCACTTGCATGAGGCGATGGCTGATTCTAATAGCGACCATTCGCTCAAGCTGGCCGCCGCCTACGACTCCATTCGCGATGGCCTCGGGTTCACCAAGGATGCAAAAACCTACGGCGCATTCCCGACCGATCCATATTCCCATTCGCCAGGCCACCGCGGTGCCCAGCAACCGGGAATGACCGGCCAGGTGAAGGAGGAAATCCTCACCCGCAAGGGCGAACTCGGAGTCCGCATCCGCGATGGC
>JAYTLO010000298.1:0-1170 GCA_043729385.1 Akkermansiaceae bacterium | reverse complement strand
TGGTCGATGTTGACGAAGCGGGCGGACATTTCCTCCATACGTGGCCCGAGGCGGATTTATTCAGGGGGGCTGGTTTCTAAGTCCGACAGGCTGCTAGCTAAAGATCCTCCCCCGTTGACTTCGGGGCCGATCCCGACGAGTCGGCCTGCTCAGAACACCAATGCACCGGAGCGTTTCTGCGCAATCCAAGCACCGCTTGACACCCATCAACCTCGTTGCCAATCTGACAACAGATTTCCGAATGAGAATAATCACCAAGCGCCGCATACTCGACTATGCCAAGCAGCACCCCAACGCCGCCGCCAACCTCTCCGCATGGATCACTGTGGCCAGCTCAGCCAAGTGGCAATCCATCGCCGATGTCCGCAAAGTCCTCCCCCGTGCGGATCTCGCCATCGTCAGCAGTTCCAAGACCGTCACCATCTTCAACGTCGCAGGCAACCTCCACCGCCTAATCACCGCCATCCACTACAACACGCGCAGCATCTTCATTCTGAGAATCCTCACCCACGCTGATTACAGCAAAGACCGCTGGAAAAACGACCTGTAAGCCGATGAACACCACCATACCAATCCTCCCCAGCTTCGCGGAGCTGCCGAAAACCTACGAAGCCCTCTGCCGCCTGCACCTTCCGCGCACGCTGCATGATGAAATCGAACTCGAAGCCCTTACCGAGATCATCGACCTCATGGCCGGCCACCCGCTCAACACCGATCAAGCCGACTACCTCGAAACTCTCGCCGAGTTGGCCGAAGCTTACGAATCCGCGAACTACGAGTCTCTTCCTACACTGCCGCCGCATGAATTCCTCGCCGCCCACCTCCAAAACATTGGCATGACCGCCACCGAGTGGGGCAAGCTCATCGGCATCGACCGCTCGACCGCGTCCCGCCTGCTCCGGGGCGAGCGGAAGTTCAATACCGCTCACGTTAGAAAAACCGCTCAGTCTCTCAATCTCCAAGCAGCGCAGTTGATTTGAAAGCCGCCCTCGCAAAGTTCAATTTAAGCTGCGTTAAAACCCACATTTCAAGATTCTTCATGCTCGGGGAATCTGCCCACAAAAAACCCTGCAACCTTTTGAGTTGCAGGGTTTCAAGAGTGGTACACCCGAAGGGACTCGAACCCCTAACCTTCTGATTCGTAGTCAGACGCTCTATCCAATTGAGCTA
>JAYTLO010000297.1:0-4798 GCA_043729385.1 Akkermansiaceae bacterium | reverse complement strand
GGTCACTTCCAAGCGGATGCGCGGGATGTCTATCTGCAAGCTGGCGAGGCGGGTCAGGGAGCTTTTGTGCGGATGGCCTCGCTGCTAATGTCGCTGGTGCTGCCAGATTTCCAGAACTTTAACGTGATCGACGCCGTCATCGAAGGCCAGACGATGCCACTGCTGATCCTCGGCAAGCTGGGCTTGATCGGGCTGTATTACGCGCTGTTTTTCACCGCCGCCTCTTGGGTGGTGTTCGCGAAAAAGGAATTCTAACGCCATGAAAGTCTGGCAACGCAATGCAGTTCTAACCGTCGCAATGCTGGCGTTCGGCGCAGCGCGTATGCCGTTCGAGGCAGGCCTCGCCAAGGAACTCCGCGCCTCCGGCTTGACCCCGCCGCCGATGGAAGTCGCAACCCGCGACAAGATCGGCCAGACCAGCTCGGCGGTGGCGCTTGGCGGACTGCGGACGCTGGTGGCCACCTTTCTCAACCTGCGGGCATTCACGTTCTTCGAGGAAAAACGCTGGGACGACGTGGCGGACACCTACGACACCATCGTCGATCTCGCGCCGCGGACTCGCTACTATTGGGAAGCCGGTTATTCGCACTCCGCCTACAATGCGGCGTCCTACTACATCAACGATTCCACCCTGCCATCGCTGCGGCGGCGCGAGGCGTGGCGCGCGGCGATCTACCGCGGTCGGGCATTCCTTGAGCGCGGCATCCGCAACAATCCCGACGACTGGAGCTTGCTGGCAAATCTCGGTTTCCTGCTCTCCGACTCTAACAAGTTCATGGCTTTCCGTGACCCGGGCAAGTCCTTCACTGAAGCTGCGGACGCCTACAAGCGCTCTGCAAATACCGGCAACGCCTTGGGCTACGTCCGCCGTGCTGAGTTCTACTCACTCGCCCGCGTGCGCGGAAAAGAAGCGGAAGCCCTCGCCCTCGCCCGATCTCTCTACACGGAGCAAAGAAACCACGTCCCCACCTTGATGATGCTGCGGCTCGTCCTCGAGTCTCACGAAAATCCAGCGCTGGACACCACCCAGCGAGCCATCGAAATCTTCGGAACTCCAGAGAAAGCCTACGAAGCCCTAACCGGCCACTGGCAACGGACTCGCGAGCATTTCCCGGTGTATGGCGTGGCTGCCGCGCTTGAGGCGCTGGAAAAATTGTTATCCGTGCCAGCGGACAAAAGCATCTTCAAACAACCCTTGCAGTCACCTGCTGGCCCCGACGATTGGTTCACCAAATAACAGCTCCGGGTTTCCTCTCGACAGAACTGCCTCAGCCGACAGACTCCCCTCTCCCTTCCCTGACTACTCCATGCGGATCGCTCTTTTCGGTGACATTCATGCTAATTTAGAAGCCCTCGAGGCCGTCCTCGAAGACGCTTCGCAGCAGGGCGTGAGCGACTACGTTTGCCTGGGCGACGTCGTCGGCTACAACGCAGATCCCTCGGCCTGCTTGGAAATCGTCCGCAAGATGGACTGCCCCACGGTGAAGGGAAATCACGACGAGGACGCTTCGGGAAATCATTCACTCGACACCATGAACCCAGTCGCCGCCGCCGCTCTCGAGTGGACCCGCCAGCAACTGACCGACGAGCAACGGCAATGGCTCACCCGCCTGCGGATGGTCCGCCAGGTCTCGGATTTCACCGTCGTCCACAGCACCCTCGACCAGCCGGCGAACTGGAACTACGTCACCAATCGCTTCGACGCGATGTCTAACTTTTCCTATCAGTTCACCCAACTCTGCTTCCATGGCCACACCCATGTGCCGCGCGTTTATGTGAAATCTGACAAAGTCCAAGAAGTCCCCGCTGAGTCGGTGGTCATCGAACCCAGCTCCAAGTATTTCATCAACGTCGGCTCCGTCGGCCAGCCGCGTGACGGCGATTGGCGCGCCTGTTATGCGATCTATGATCTCGATCACAACCTCGTCGTGTTTCGCCGCGTCGAGTATGACATAGCCACGACTCAGGGGAAAATCATCGCCGCCGGCCTCCCGCCGATGCTCGCCGAGCGGATCGCGGAAGGCCGCTGATTGACCGCCGAAGGCGTGACAGGAATCAACGCCGCCGAAATTCTGCAAGTTGGAGTTCGGAGCCTTGGGGATCGGTGCTGCCCGGACTGGAGGTTCTGTGACCATTCGTTTCTGCCTTCTTGAGCCAAGCAAGCGCGGCGCGGGGATCCTTTCGGTGTTTCACGGTCACCCATTCATTTGCGCGGAAATCTAGCAGGAGTTCGACGGCTTGATCTACCCCACACGGGCTAACAAAAAGCACCCGTCCGACGTTTTCGCTTCTCCCCTTCCGACGCATCTTTTAGACATGAGCATCACTCAACCGCAGCCTCGGCAGCCATGACCTCCGCCCTCAACCAACTCATCCGCGATGCCTTTGCCGACTCGGCGACCGATGTTTTCCTGATCGAGGATGAGCCGCCGCGAATCCGCCGCGACGGCGATGTGGTGGTGCTCCATCCCGGCCCGATCCCGCAGGTGGCGATGGAAGAGTTCTGGAAATCCTGCGGCATCGAACCCACCGCGCACCTGGAGGCCGACATCTCGTGGCGCGTCCCCGGCGGCGGGCGGCTGCGGGTGAATCTTTATCACACGCTCGGTCGGCTCGCGGCGGTGCTACGGCCGATCCGCAATGAAATCCCACCGCTCGCGGAGCTCGGCCTGCCGGGCCCGCTGCTAGAGTCGTGGATGCAGCGGCGCTACGGAATCATCCTGATCACTGGCCCGACCGGCTCGGGCAAATCCACGACCGTCGCCTCCTGCCTGGACTGGATCAATCGTCACCTCGCCCGCCACATCGTCACACTGGAGGATCCCATCGAGTTTCTCTTCACCAACGACCGCTCGCTGTTTTCCCAACGCGAAATGCGCCAGGATTCCAGCAGTTTTTCCGACGGCCTGCGCTCCGCCTTGCGGCAAAGCCCAGACGTGTTGTTCCTCGGGGAAATCCGCGATGCGGAAACCGCCGTCACCGCGCTTCACGCTGCGGAAACTGGCCACCTCGTCATTTCCACCCTTCACAGCAGCAGCGTGGTGGAAACGCTTGACCGCTTCTCCCACCTCCTCAAAGGGGAAACTGACGGCGCGCTCAACCTGTTAGCCTCGCAGCTCGTCGGCATCGTTTCCCAACAACTCCTACCACGTCTAGGCGGCGGCTTGTTCCCGGCGCTCGAATACATGCAGAACGAGGCTGCCACCCGCCGCTGGATTCAGGAAAACCGCCTAACCGATCTGCAAGACCATCTGTTAAAGTCCAACGAGGTGACTAACTGTTCGCTGCTAGAATATCTGGTCGCCTCCGTCCAGCAGGGCTACCTCGATCCCGCCGTTGCCCGCGCGGCCTGTGCCCGGCCGCAGGATTTTGATCGCGCCATGCGCGGAATCACCGGATAACCCACCCAAGACATGGCCAGCGACATCACCGAATACCTCCGACAAACCATCGCCCTCGGCGGCTCGGATCTCCACCTCAGTGCTTGGGCACCGGCCTGCGCGCGGGTCAATGGAGCCATCCTCCCCTTCGACCAAATCCTGCTAGATCCTAACACCGTCCGCGATCTCATCCTCGACACCCTCACCGAAGCGCAACGCGCCACCCTCGAGCAAGAATGGGAGCTCGATTACGCGCTGCAGGTCGAAGGCGTCGGCCGATTCAGGGGAAATGTCCACATCGCCCGCAGCCATGTGGAGGCGGCGTTCCGGTTCATTTCCCAGGAAATTCCCGCGCTGGAAACCCTCGGCCACCACTCGGGCATTCACGAGCTTTGCAACCTGCGCGGTGGACTCATCCTCGTCACCGGCGTGACCGGCTCGGGAAAATCCACCACGCTCGCGGCGATGGTTAGACGCATCGCCGAGACCCGCAATGGCGTGATCATCACTCTGGAGGATCCCATCGAATTCGTCCACGAGCACCGCTCTTGCTTGATCAAACAACGCGAGGTGGGCAACGACACCCGCAGTTTTCCCCGCGCACTGCGGCAGGCGCTGCGCCAAGACCCCGACGTCATCGTGGTCTCCGAGATGCGCGATCTCGATACCATCCGCATCGCACTAACTGCTGCGGAAACTGGCCACCTCGTCCTCGCCACCCTCCACACGCCGGACGCTCCGCAGACCATCGACCGCATCGTCGATGTCTTCCCCGCCGACCAGCAACCGCAGATCATCACCCAGCTTTCCAGTGCGTTAGAAGGCATCGTTTGCCAGCGCCTCATCCCCCGCGCCGATGGCCAGGGCCGGGTGCTTGCGTCCGAAGTGCTGCGGCCCAGCCACGGCATCCGCAACTGCATCCGCGAGCGGAAACTCGAACAAATCGTGGGCCTGATGGAGATCGGTTTTAAAGAGGGCAACCGCACCATCGACCAAAGCATCATGCAACTTTTCGAAGCCAACGTCATCACCCGCGAAGAGGCGATGTTCAACTGCCGCGAGCGCAAGATCTTCGAGGAAAAGCCAAAGGAAGCGAAGAAACCCAAATCTATCTGGACCTAACCGATCATGGAAGCACCGAGTATCCGCTATATCATTTCCCGCGCCATTTTTCTCATCGCCACCGGAGTGGTGGTTTTATTCTGTATCAGCTTTTACAAAAAGAAGCAGCGCGAGTCCTCCATACTAGCGGATCTCAAATCGCTCGCCAGCGACAGCTCGTATTTCCAACAGTTCTATGCTGAGGGTGCGCAGAAAGCCTTAGAGGCTGTCTTAAAAATATCTAACGTCCGATTCTGGCGAGCATTCGCTTGCTCATCGACAGATAGATCATGGCTTCCGAGTGTTCGATTTTAACC
>JAYTLO010000296.1:0-1133 GCA_043729385.1 Akkermansiaceae bacterium | reverse complement strand
GCAAAAAGTCCAACACGTCGTCAGCTCGCGCACCACCCTGCCGATACTTTCCAACGTTTTACTGGTGGCCAAAGATGGCCGCATTCAGTTCACCACGACCGATTTGGATGTCGGAATCACTGGATCCGTGGAGGCCCAGATTGAAAAGGAAGGTGCCACCACCCTGCCCGCCAAGCGCCTGGTGAGCATCATTCGCGAGTTGCCTTCCAGCGAAGTGGAAGTTTCCGTCGATGCGAAAAACCACGCGTCCATCCGCAGCGGCCCGTCGTTTTTCAAGATCATTGGCCTCGGTGAAGCCGAGTTCCCGCCACTCCCAGATTTCGAGGGAGCCAAGGTCTTTAAAATCCCACAGGTGACCCTCCGCGACGGCCTCAAGAAAACCTCGTACGCCATCTCCACCGACGAGACCCGGTACGTCCTCAACGGCATCTTCACCTCTTTCCGCGACGGCAAGATGACCCTCGTCGCCACCGATGGCCGCCGCCTCGCGATGGTCGATGCCGACCTCGAATTCCCCGCCTCCCACGAAACGGATGTCATCATCCCGACCAAGGCCGTGCAAGAACTCCAGCGTCTGCTGGGCGATACCGGCGAGGTTATCGTCAAGCTCAGCGACAGCCAGATTTCCTTCACCGTCGGCGACAGCCTGTTAGCCAGCAAACTCATCGAGGGCAACTATCCGAACTACCGCCAAGTCATCCCGGGCGACAGCAACGAGCGCGTCGTCATCGGCCGCGAGGCCCTGCTGGAAACTGTCCGCCGCGTTTCCCTGCTTTCTTCTGACAAGTCGAACTCGGTAAAACTTGTCTTCAGCGAAAACCACATCGAAGTCACCGCCAACTCACCTGATGTCGGTGAAGCGCAGGAGTCCATGGACGTAATCTATCAGGGCCCACCCATGCAGATCGCCTTCAACCCGGAATTCCTCCAAGCCCCGCTCCGCGCCCTCGACAGCGCCGATGTCTATCTCGATCTGATCGACGAAATGAGCCCCGGCGTGCTGCGCATCGAAGGCACTTTCCTCTACGTCCTCATGCCGATGCGCGTGACGAACTGAGGATTTCTAAGATCCACACTCGCCACTTGCCAATTTCGCGAGGGCTTTCAGCTCATCGCGGATTTCGCAAAATTCC
>JAYTLO010000295.1:0-20170 GCA_043729385.1 Akkermansiaceae bacterium | reverse complement strand
AGCGAGCGAATCCAGCCAGTTCCGGGTGGCCGGGTAGAAATAATAGGCGAGCAACATCGCCAGCATCAGGGTTTGCACGATCAATCCCGGCACCACGTTCGCCCGCGCCGCGCGCAGCCCCGCCGTCCACGGCGGAACGCGGCGGGTCACGGGCGGAAGGGATGAGTTCATCGGCAAAGCCGGGGACCATGCTGGCTGACCATTGGATCTTCAAGCGGGGATTCCTGACGGCGCTTCTTCCTAAGGGGCATGGACGTCTCGTCCATGCGAAGGGAGGAGACGTCCATGCCTCCTATTTTCCTCTCGACCCTGCGCGACTAGCCTATTCCTCATACCCCGACTCACTTGAAAACTAACACTCCCCTATTCCGCTTCCGCGCCGTGCTGTCGTTGTTCATCGCGGGCCTCGTGCTTAGCGGGGTGACGGCATTTCCACTGCTTCACGAACTCAGGCTGCTTGCCCACCTGCTAGGAGCGGACTCTGGTGGAACACCCACCGACTTCACCTTCTGGATTCTCACAGTTAGAGACGGGCTAGAGGACACTTACGCTCACTATCCATGGATCGCCTACGGCACAGACTGGCTGGCATTCGGCCACCTCGTGATCGCGGGTTTCTTCATCGGCCCCATGATCCATCCCACCTCCAGCCGCGCCAATCTCTACACGGGAATTTTCGCGTGCCTGGCGGTGATTCCGTTAGCACTGATCTGCGGACCGATTCGAGGAATCCCGTTTTACTGGAGGCTCATCGACTGTTCGTTCGGGGTGATCGGCATCATGCCTTTGATTTACTGCCTCCGGCTGGTGAAGCGGATTGAGAAGGAAGCGTGAAGCAGGAAGGGAGAAGACCTTCCTCCCCCCCTCCCTTTATTTCTTAATCACCGCAGGAATGCTTCGTGCAGGCCGCCGTCCACGGTGATCACTTGGCCGGTGGTTTTGCTGAGGCGTTGTGAAAGCAGCAAGAAATACGCTTCCGCTTGGTCGGCGGGGGTGATCGGCGCTTTTGTGAGCGTCCGGTCGGCATAAAACTGTGCAAGTTTTGTTACTAACGATTCCGTTGCCTCATCATCCGTGTAGGGGATGTTATACTTGGCAAGCGAGCCGATGACTCGGTCGCGCGGAAACATCGCGGAACCTTGCACCACGGTGGCGGGCGCGACGCCATTGACGCGGACGAGCGGCGCAAGCTCGATGGCGAGTTCGCGGACAAGGTGATTCGCGGCGGCCTTGGACGTGTCGTAGGCGAGCGAGCCTTTTTTCGCAACCGCGGCGTTGGCCGAGGTTGTTAGAACGAGATTGCCCTTGAGGCCTTGCTCTTTCCAAGTCTTGAACGCCTCGTCGGCGACGAAGTAGCTGCCAGTGACGTTGATGCCAAAGGTGAGCGCCCATTTATCATCAGGGATGTGGCCACTGGTATCGCTGGGGACAAAGATGCCGGCGGTGACGGCGATGGAATCGAATCCACCGTAGGCGATGGCGACGTCGTCGAGCATCCGGCGGATCGAGGCGCGGTCGGTGATGTTAGCCGCGAGGCCGATGGCCGGACCACAATCCGATAGACCGGTGCCGGCCACACCGATGCCGATGCCATACTTGTCAGTGATTTCCTTGGCCGTCGCTTTCGCGGCGTCTTCGTTGAGATCCACGCAGACAATGTGAGCACCTTCTCGAACGAGGCGATGGGCGGTTTCCTTGCCGATGCCGGAACCCGCGCCGATGACGATGATCGCTTGCCGGGCGAGTTCCTTTTCCGCAGGCATGCGCTTGAGTTTGGCCTCTTCTAGCAGCCAATACTCGATGTCGAACGCTTCCTGTTGGGGAAGGGAGATATAGGTATCGATGGCTTCCGCACCACGCATGACTTCGACAGCGCAGTTATAGAATTCCGCAGTGACGCGGCTCTCGGACTTGTCCTTGCCCCAGGCAATCATGCCGATGCCGGGGATGAGCACGACGGTCGGGTTCGCATCGCGCATGGCGGGCGAGTTATCATGTTTGCACATGGCATAATACTCGGCGTAGTCCTCGCGGTAGCCTTCGAGACCGGCGGCGAGCTTGTCCTTCAAAGCGGCGGCGTCTCCAGTCTGTGGGTTCCAATCGACGTAGAGCGGCTTGATTTTGGTGCGGAGGAAATGGTCCGGGCAGCTCGTGCCAAGCTCGGCGAGACGGGCTGCGTCGTTCGAGTTTACGAAGCGCAGGATCTTCTCGTCGTCCTGCACGGTGCCGATGAATCGCTTCTGTTGAGAAACTTGGCCGCGCAACCATGGCAGAATGGAGACCAAGGTTTCCCGACATTGGTCGGGCGTTAGAGTTTGATGTTTCGCACCACCGAAGGCCGTGGCGTCGCCACCTTTCGCTAAGTACTTTTCCTCGATGTAGGTCGCGGCTTTTTCGATGCAATCGAGAGTGTAAGTATAACAGGCTTTTTCCTCGTCATCCCAGGAAATGAAACCGTGCTGGCCCATCATGATCGACTTCACGCTAGGGTCGCTTTTCACGACATCCTGCATCGCGAGGCCCAGCTCGAAGCCGGGGCGCATCCATGGCACATAAGCCATTTCACCGTCGAAAATTTCTTGTGTTAGTTTCTCACAGTTTTGTGAAGCGGCGATGGCGATGATCGCATTCGGGTGCATGTGATCGACGAATTTCGCCGGGATGAAGCTATGCAGCGGCGTGTCGATGGACGAAGCACGCGGGTTCAGATTGAAGGTGGCGTGGGTGTACATGCCCACCATTTCATCCTCGGCAGATGACTTGAGTCCCTTGTCCTCGCGGGCTGCATAAAGGTTCTGGAGATCGAGCAACTTCCGCTGATAGAGCGAGGAGAAATTCTCGCGGGTACTGGTGCGGAGGTCGCCGCCGGAGCCTTTCACCCACATCACTTCGACCGGCTGGCCGGTGAGTGGATCTGTTTCTAACGCCTTGGACGAAGTGTTACCGCCGCCGGTGTTAGTGATGCGCTGGTCGCTGCCGAGCAGGTTCGAGCGATAGGCCAGTTTATCGACTGCATTGAGACCGGTGGCTTTCGCGTCGTCCCAGAGGTGGTTTACATATTTGTAGTTAGACATGGATTCGGGTTGTGGAAAATTTCAAAGGCCAAGCGCTTTCTGGCGGTAATGTTCGTCCGGCCGGCCGGCGATGCGCTCGACTTGTTCAGCCGTTAGAAACTGCGGCTCACCGGAAATGGCGGCGGCTCCGGCAAAGATCTCGGCGGCTTTCACGGCCATCAGCGTGGCGGCGAGCACCGCCTCGGGCGTGGCACCCAGCGCGATGAGACCATGGTTCTCTAGCAGGATCACTCGCGGCGGCCGCGCGAGCCGGGCGATGGTTTCCTCGACGGCCGTCTTGATGGCTTGCGAGAGTTTCAATCCGGGATCGGTGTAGGGCACGAACACGCTCTCCACGCCGCAGCAGACGATCTCGTCGGGAAACAAGCGGCGGCTGGCGAAGGTCCGCGCGTGCTTCGAGCAAAGCAGCACATTGACCGCCACCGGATGCGTGTGGCCGACGTAGTTCACGCCCGGCAAGTTGAGCAAATAAGCGTGGAAAATCGCCTCGACGGATGGCTTCTTCGCGTCGCCGGAAACCCGCGCCGCGAACAGCGCGTCATCGACGGCGGCATCGGTCATCGCGGCGGCGGACATCAGCGGCGTGAGCTTTTCGAAAACGCATTCGGCCGTCCCCGCGGCAGTCAATGATCCGAGGTTAGAGCCGGACGCCTTCACGGCGAAGGTCTGATCGGAGAGTCTGACTGAAGTGTTTCCCTCGCCCAAAATCGCGAGCTTGCGGTCTTCTCGACCGAGCTGGTGGGAAAGATCTAGCAGGCGAGATAGCGGGTCGGTGGTGAGCATGGGCGGCTTTGTTTTTTGTGGGAATGGGTTGACAAGTCAACTCAATTTCCAAGTATTCCCAAGCAAACAAAGAGAAAACAAGATCATGCTCGCCATCGACCGCCAACGCCGGATTCTAGAACTCCTTCACGGAGCCGGTTCCTTGCGGACTATCGAGACCGCCGTGGAGTTGGGAGTCACCGATGAAACGGTGCGTAAAGATTTCGAGCTGCTGGAGAAACGCGGCGAACTGATCCGCACTCATGGCGGTGCCAGCCGTCCCGACAAAATCCGCGAAGAGTTGCCCTTCACCGAGCGCCAAGCTGTGCGGCGCGAGGAAAAGCAGTCCATCGCTCGCTTAGCGGCGAGCCGCATTCAAGCCAACGAAACGATCTTTCTCGATGCCAGTTCCACGGTGCTGACACTCACTGAGTTTCTGCCAGACCTGCCACTCACGATTCTAACCAACGCGCTCAACGTCTTCACCGCCCTAGCGGATAGGCCCAACCTCGATCTGATTTGCACCGGTGGTTTGTTCGACCCAAAGTCGCGCTCCTTCGTCGGTCTAACCGCAGAAAAGTCCCTTCAACGCTACAACATCCACCGGATGTTTTTTTCTGGGAACGGCCTCCATCTCGAGCGCGGCGTGAGCGAAAGCAATGCCCGGCAGGCGGCGTTCAAGGAGCGCGTCGTCGCTAACGCGGAAAACGTGGTGTTTCTAGCAGACCATTCAAAGCTCGGCCAAAAATCGGCGTTCTTCTTCGCGGAAGTGGCGGACTTGAGCTGCCTGATCACCGACAAGGCGGCGGATCCTGCGTTCATCCAACAGCTCCAAGCAAGCGGGGTCGAGGTGCTGCAAGAGGATTGATCCCCCGCTCTGTCACAGCTTCAAGAAATTCTCAAGCAACCGCTTCCCGTCCTGCGTGAGGATCGACTCCGGGTGGAACTGCACTCCATGCACCGGATACTCCTTGTGCATCAGGCCCATAATCTCGCCTTCCTCGGTCCACGCGGTGATCTCGAGGCAATCGGGCAGAGTCTCGCGTTTCACGATGAGTGAATGATAGCGCGTGGCCTCGAAAGGACTGGGCATTCCGCCGAAGACGCTTTTGCCGGAATGATGGATCGGCGAGGTTTTGCCATGCATCAGACGGTCGGCTCTAACGACATCGCCGCCATACACCTGGCCGATGGATTGGTGGCCGAGGCAAACTCCGAGGATCGGGGTAGTCGCACCCATTTCTTTGATCAGCTCGCAGGAAATCCCCGCTTCGGTGGGCGTGCATGGGCCGGGTGAAATGCAGATGCGCTCGGGCTTAAGCGCTTTCACGTCGTCCACCGTTAGAACGTCGTTGCGGAAGATCTTCATCTCCGCACCCAGCTCGCCGAAGTATTGGACGAGGTTATAGGTGAAGGAATCGTAGTTATCTAGAATGAGGAGCATAAAAAAGATTTGGATTTAAGAATTCTAACCGCAGATGAACGCAGATGGACATTGATAAGAAAAGACTAGAGGGGAATTTTTCAACATCTCATCACCTCTTCCATATGCGTTTATCTGTGTCCATCTGCGGTTCGGTTTTTCTTCTTAGTTGTCAGGTCCCAAGGTTTTGGCGAGAGCGATCGCGCTGAGGAGAGCCTTTGCCTTGTTGACGGTTTCCACATATTCGTAGGTGGGATCGGAATCTGCAACCACTCCCGCACCCGCTTGCACGTAGGCTTTGCCGCCCTTTAGCAAACAAGTGCGCAGCGTGATGCACGAATCGTGCGAGCCGTCGAAGCCGAAGTAGCCGACCGCTCCGGCATAGGCGCAACGTTTGTTTTTCTCCAGCGAGTTGATGATTTGCATCGCCCGGATTTTCGGCGCGCCGCTAACGGTTCCAGCCGGAAATGTGGCGCGCAAAACATCATAAGCGCTGTGCGAGGGATCAAGCTCACCCGAGACGTTAGAGACGATGTGCATGACGTGGCTATATCTTTCCACGATCATGAAATCATCCACACTCACCTTGCCATGTTTGGCGATGCGGCCCACGTCGTTGCGCGCGAGGTCCACTAACATGAGATGCTCGGCACGCTCCTTGGGATCTGCTAATAGATCCGCGGCAAGCGCGTCGTCCTCAGCCGGAGTCTTGCCCCTCCAGCGAGTGCCGGCGATGGGGCGGATGTCGATGCGACCTTGGATCGAGCGGACATGAACCTCTGGCGAACTTCCGACCAGCGCGAAATCTCCCAGCTCCAAGATAAACATATACGGCGATGGATTGACCAACCGCAGCGCCCGATAGAGATCCACCGCTGGACGATCAAAGTCGGTTTCAAATCGCTGGCTTGGGACGAATTGGAAGATATCTCCGGCGGCGATGAACTCTTTGCCCGCGCGGACCATGTTCTCATATTCCTCCTGAGTCGTATTGCTCCGCGCATCGACCGGTTCCACTTCCACCAGGCCATTAAGCGCGGTGACATGCAGTGGCCGATTGAGGATTTCCACCATCGCGGCGATCCGTCCGCGGGCGGCGGCATAGGCTTGCTCGGGTGAGGAAAATTCGTCGATGAATGCGTTGGCAATGACCTGCAGGCGACGCAAGCGATGATCAAAAACTAACAACGTGTCCGCCAACATGAACATCGCGTCCGGGATGCCGATCACATCCGGCGGCGGCGGACCGAGCGACGGCTCGAACTGTCTAACCGCGTCATAGGAAAGATAGCCGACCATCCCTCCAGAAAACTGCGGCAACGCGCCGTGGGTGACCGGTTTGTAAGGAGCCATCTCCCGCTCCAGAGCGGCCAGCACGTCATCTTCTGCGGTGAACGTGCGGACCTTAGACCCCTCGCGGATGGTGATTTGCTTTTCCCGTGCTTCGAAAACTAACCGCGGCCCGCTGCCGACGATGGACCAACGCCCGCCCTTTTCCGTGCTCTCGGCGCTTTCTAAAAGGAACGAATGGCGATTATCCCGCAACTTGAGGTAGGCGGACAATGGGGTCTCAAAGTCGGCGGCAAGCTGGGTGTAAACGGGCACGACATTTCCCCGCTTCGCCAGCTCGGCAAAGACTTCTAACGATGGCTCAACCGGAATGGAACTCACAAGGCGGCGAAGCATGGCGGGGAAATCCCCGAGGGCAAGCCCGGAGGATCAAGGCGTCGAGACTCCATTTCAAGGCACCACCCGCGCGCGGTAAAACCGCTTCAGATCCCCTGCCCCGCCGGTGTGGATTAGCACGGTGGCCGTCCCGCTGGCACCTATCGGCGTGCCTACAATTGCCCAGGGTCCGGGATCGAGGTTGAGCTTGGATTCTAGCTGATAGTTCTTCCCGGCGACGGTGCTCAGCGTGAGATTCACGTCGCCGCCGAGGGTGACGATTTGAGTGAATTTCAGGACCGAAGTTCCCAGCAGCGGATGGGTGCCTGCGGTGAACTCGGCTCCATTGGACTGGCCGTCGCCATCAGAATCGGCGGCTGGATCCAGAACCAGAACCGCAATCGAGTTCCCTCCATAAGCCCCGGCAATCCCCGCAGCGTTGATCTGTTGAACTCTTGCATACAAAGTCACTCCAAACCCTGCGGTGACCGTCCTGCTGTTAGTTCCAACCGTTCCGTCGAAAACATCGGAGCCGCCCGGCGTCGTGCCGATCTGCACCCGGTATCCAGAAACGCCACCTTCTGGATCACTCACGGCGGGCCAAGTGAAGGTGACTTGGTTTCCTAGGACCGTCCCGAATGCTGTGAGGTCCGGCTGTGGAGTGGCCCCTGCCGGTGGAGCCGTCACATCATAGAGTTTCAAATACTGCGCTTCATAAGGTGCCGTCGCCCAAGCTCCGTCGGTTACTGGGACGCGATTCATGGCGACGTACAGTCCCTGCGAAATGAGGTCGCTGCCGGAAACCCCGCCGGGAATGAGGAACGTGTTGCGGCGATTAGGATCGGTGCCGAGATACGCCGCGATGTTCTTCACATTATACTGACGGGCGGGCTTGATGCCGAAGTCATTCACACCATTTGAATCTGTGTCGATGTTCAGACTGAATTTGTTAGTCCCTACAGTGGCGGGCGAGGCATTGCGATCCAGATTCACAAACGCCAGCACCACATCCGATAGATTCGGAGCGCCGTTGCGGTTCTCAAACTTAGCGGCTGAAAATATTTGCCCGTGTGGTGTGTTGTCGTTGAGATCGAGGAAATAGCGGTTCGAGCTACGCAAGGCTGCCGAGAACCGGCGGGCTTGGCCGATTCCCTCATACACTTTGGATAACTGCGCGAGTCCATAGTTATAGCTCGGGTCACCGGGAGTCGTCTTGAGCCAAAGCGGCATCAGCGAGTTATACTTTTTGAAATGCGGGATCGGCTTGTTTGAGTTGATCTCATAGTGGTCATAGCCGAAGCGAGTGAGACTCAGGTTGGTATCGTTTGGCGGGATGACTGTGCCACTGAGGCCAAGCTCCTGGCCTGGAAAAACCAAAGGCACGCCATCCACACTGTTGTTCGCCGCATAGCGGACAAGCGCGTGCCAAGGATCCTGATAGTGATCTTCATCATGAGAACTTGTATTCAGCAACACGAGCGCCTGCCCATACGAATTACGGCGCTCCTCATAGATCTGCCGGAACTGCGCGGTGTTCTGCGCCGCGTGCAGTGGGAAAACGATGTTCTCATTAAGTATATCGAAATGCCGCCCACTGCGATACGTCACCGCGCCGCCGTCGAGGGACTCCGCCATGAAAATGAAGTTCCATTTGCGAGTGCGAGTCTTGTTAATGATATACTCCCAGCACTGAGGTGGCAGCCCTTGGCCAAAATCCGCGCGCAGTGAATCGACTCCCACATTCGAATCCAATGCCGCGCCCGCGACATTTGTCGGGTAGCCAGTCTGTGTTAGCCAGTGCAGCGTGTATTCGGCGAAGTAGCGCCAAACTTTTTGAGTCACCCCGTCGAAATGCCCATCGCCTGCGCTGTTCTCGTTGCCGATGCTATAGTCGAACCAATCGGCTTCACTGAGATGTCCGGGAGTTGTTCCAGACACCAATGCCGCGTAACGACCGAAGAAGACTTCATAGGTATCTGCGAAAACGAACTCCGCAATCCGATCCGGTGCCAGTGCTATGTTTCCTGCGCCCGAGGCTCGTAAATCGTAGGCACCAGAGCGGGCATAGAACCGCGCCTCGGTATTGCGGATTTCCTGAAGGGGACTTCCACCACCAAACAACGTCTGGCCCACCGCCGCGAGTTCAGCATCGTAGCTCGTGTGATTGAATGGTGCGTCTAACATGATGCCCACGCCTTCTGCATCTGCGGCTGAGGCAAATGTTTTGAACTCCGCCAAGGCCTGCAAGCGCCCGGCGGACGTGTCATTCGCCGCAGGCGTGCTGCCGGGATTGAACGCCTTCGCCATGAGTGGCATCACCTCAAAAAAATTCTTCACCGCATACGGACTACCGACCTCGAACGGCTGCCCGGTGCCGGGATCGTTCTGCCGCCCAGCGATGCCATTGGGGTGAATCGGCTGGAACCAAAGCATGTTGCAGCCGAGGCTTTTGACATACTGAAGGTTAAAGCGCGGCGCACCGGCTACGCCCGTCGCGAGATCGGCGAAGGTGCCGCGCTGCGAGGGTAAAGTTCCGGTCGCAATCACGGTAAGAGGGTTCACTTCGTAAAGCTGTATCTCGCGTGCCGACTTGGGAGAGACCACAAGCGCGTGCGCGCGGAAGGACGTATCACCGAACGCGCCGGTGTAGTAGAACCACGTCGGATTGCCGCTGAACCTATATCTCGCGTTGAGCCTGTAGGCACCGGTCTTGTGGCGTTCAGCGTGAGCTGAAAGCCGCCGCTGATGAGATTCATCGGATAGGCTTTGAAATAATGGTTGTCATTACCCGCAGTGATCAGGTTGCCGTCCACCGGCTTTATGCCATCTTCGATTCCGTCACCGTTCGCATCGAGTTGAGCGCGGTCACGGCGGTTGAGATTGGTGAAAACCTCGCAGGTTTCGATGTTCGACGCCTGCGGATCGAAGAAGATGGTGATCGGAATCGATTCGGCGGCGACCTCGTTCAGATAGAGATGAGTCGTCGAATAGTTACCATCCACTTCACTCACTTGGCGGGTGACCGAGTTAGGACTGATTTTAAGAATGGCGGCGTTCAGATTTCCTGCGCAAGCAAGTAATAGAAGCACCCGAGAGATGCGGGAAGCATAAGTTTTCATAAACGATAGTGAGCTTCAAGGGGATGGCAAGACGCTGACCCGGTAGAAGCGTTTGGGGAGAATCTGAGTGTCATTGCGCTGGAGCACTCCAGCGGCGGTGGCTCCGGCCGTGCTGACAGGACTGCCAAAATTTTGCCAGGTGTTCGGGCCAAGCGTTTGCGACACCTGCCACTGATAGATCCGGTTGGGGATAGTCGGAAAGCTCAGGCTCCAAGCATTTGCAATGGAGATATGGGGAACGACTGCGACCTTTGGAACCTCATTCAAGTCTTCCAGCGCCGGATTCATCCCGAATAGATACTCGACGATGTTGGTGATGCCATCTAGGTCGAAATCGCCAGCGGCACCATGGCGGCCAGTTGCATTGTTAGCCTGGATGCTATAGAAAAGTTCCCACCAGTTCGGTAGGCCGTCATCGTCGGCATCCACATCGTTATCCACCCGCATTTTGACCAATTCACTATCTCCTAACGAAAGTGAGCCGCGTTGATGTTCGGCACGGACAGTGTGGAGAAAGTTAGGGCTGCCGTTGTAGAGATTTGGAAACGTAAACTCCACCCAATGCTCGGTGCCAGGCACACTGCGCACCAAGGTATAGCCGGAGCGAGGCTGGAACACCGGGCCATCCGGTTGGCCGCTCACCGAGCTACTGATGAAGATTGAGAACTCGTTCAGAAACTCTTGGTCCGTCATTCCCGACGGAATCAATTCCTTTTTGAAATACACCTTCATCACATAGTTCTTGTCCACGGTTTCACCCGCGAATGACGGGTAGCCGATGTTAAAATTGATCGAGCTGCCCGTGAAGACATGGCGGGTCAAGGTCGTGTATTGGCCGAGCGCATCGCTGAGGGCCATGTTGGTGGAAGACGAGGCTTCTTTCAACCGGACGACGAGATTTGCGATCCCGCTGGAAGGAATGTTCTGATAAGTGAATTGCCATTCCTTGGTGAATCCGGTGCTGCCGAGATTCGTTGGAACGGTGACCGCAGTCGCCAGCTTCCAATTGTTGATCCCATTGCCATTCGCCAGACTGTCATTGCCGGAATCCAAGTCATCAATATAATACCAAACCTCAGTGACCGAAGGATCGGTAACGACCACGGAACCATAACTGGAGCCGCCGAGCTGATCGTTCTCGCGCGGGAAAGCAACCACACCCGTCGGTGCTTGTGCATCGTAATAGAACACTTGGGTGTTGGTGCGGAAGATCGAAGCGCCATCGCCCCGCCCGACAAAGGCGCGGCTGCGGAGGACGTGGAACCCTTCACTCAGGCCGACTGCAACCTGAGAATAATCATTGTGAACCTGATAGGGAGCGGTCGTCGCGTTGAAATTGTTAATTTCGAACAAAGTCTCCATGCGTTCAGCGAGACTGATATTGCTGAGATTGAAGGGGAAAACTGCAGGAGCCGCGTTCTGGCGTCTCACACTGATCTTATATCTTAGCACCGTGCCATTGGGCATCGGCGGCAGAGTGGCCTTCCACCAGTCGGGAATCGCGGTGCCGTCGTTGGTGCCATTGAATGAATAGTTCACTGGGACGACTTGGGTGGTGCCTTTGCCGACTCCATGGCTGCCTTCCGGGAAACTTGTCCCGTCGGTGGTGTAGTAAACCCAAGCCATATCCGCTTGAAATTGATAGCCAATCTTGACCCATAAATCGACAGCCACGCCGGCGGCCGATTGCGGCGGAGGATTCACTTGGGATACCGGGGTGGTTGGATTTTGGTTCGTGGCTGGAGGATTGTGTTCGATCCAGCTGGCCACGCTTGCGCTGCTGCTGCTGGGACCACCGCCATTATTGACGGTGACTCCGGCAGTGCCGATGACTGCCTGATAGGTCTCCGCCCCGGGCGAGCCGATCACATTGCGTGCCCGATCCACCGCCGCGAATTTCTCGGTGGTGCGCCGGATGAATTGCATTTGCTCGTAGCCCAGATAGGTGTCCGTGGAGGACTGGAGAACTCGGTCGGTTGGACTCGCTGCATCGACTTGATCCGTATTGAGTCCGGGCGGGAAGTCCCGCAAATCGCCTGTTAGCGGGCCGAAGCCCAGCTGTGAATTGATGTTCACACCACCGTCGAGCTTGAGGCGGATGTTATCAGCGGACCCATCCGCGCGGGCGACGAAGCGTAGGTTCGTGCCGTCGGTGACGCGCGGGATTTTCACTTTGTAAGACTTATTCGCCGTGTCGCCGACAGGGACGTTGAAGGGATTAAAAGCAGCATCGCCATCTTTACCATCGACCCGCCAATGGTCCATGGTTCCGGCACGGACGCCGCCCTGATAGATTTCAATTGGATTGATTTCCTCCTTGTGCTCCGCCGTCTGCCAGACGAGTGGCATCACTGGATTGTGCCAAGTGAAAGCGAACCAGCCACCCGGTGGAACAAGTGGCGCATTCCCTCCCCCGTCCACGACTTGGCCGGAGCTATTGACATAGACCGGGAACCTCCCACCAAAAGGCGACTGGTTGACCAGGGTGGCACCTATCGGAAATCCGGTTTGCACCAGTCGCCCTTGGCCATTGGGCTGATAGTTGCGGGCCATCATATATAACATGGTCTGGCCGTTCCAAGATCCCCCATCCTTGTTCTCGCGGTTATCGACGCGCTCGTAGGCGGCGAAGTTCTGGTCGCTCCAGCGCGCGATCTGATAGCCGCGGGCGAAATCACGATGGACGGCCACTGCGGAAACGACGCTATTGTCGGCGAATTGGCCGAGGAAATTCACGCCAGAAGGTTTCGGGAAATAATCGGGTGCGCCGGTTTGGTTATAGCCGTCGGTGTAAATAATTGGCAGCCCTTCGCGGGTCAGAATGTGAGCATGGGCCAAGGGACGATCTCCGCTGAAGAGATAGTTATTATCGTGACTCATCACATAGGAAACACTCTGAGAAGTGGTGCCAAATCCGGCATAGTTGGTTTGATCATAGCCCGCGAGGCTTGAGCCGATTCCATTTTTCAGAGTATTGAGGATGCTATCATTAGCGATGCGCATTCCGGCTGATAGATAGCCACCTTCCGCAGGTGGCGCTCCGAGATGCTCGCCGAATAGCATCGCGTCATCGCGGGACTGATACTCGGAATTGTACACGGTATCGCGATGGTTGGTCCAATCGCCAAAGCCGCGGCTAATGTTGAATTGCTCCTGGATTTGACCATTGTATCCCCAATTCACCAGATCCTTGTCGGCACCGGATTGTTTACCGAAGAAGTAAGAAGGCACATGTTTCACAGCATCAAGGCGGAATCCATCGGGTTTAGTTTCCTCAATAAACCATCGCACGGCGCGGAAGAGCATTTGGTTCACATCTTCACTGGTTAGGTTACCCATGTTATATTTACCATCGCCATATCCCCATATGGTGATCTGGCGGGCGAGCACGGTGGGATCCACTCCTGTGTCGGTGAAGGATTCGGACGGCTCGGCAGCATCGTGCTGGGTGTTTGCATTGAGGTCTTTGAAATCGAAGCGTCCATTTCCCGCGCCGATGGTGACGGCTCCGTCGAGATAACCAATATCCTGGAACGGCTCCTTATTGGCGAACGGGTGCAACGGCTCGCCTGCACCGTTGGTTCCGATGGTTAGATCTGTGTCGAGATACCACTCAGTGCGGCCCGGGTGGCGGACTCCCGACCATTTCGGAAAGGTCTGACCTTCAGCAGTGCCCGTGGGATTGAAACTAACATTGTTGGGAACCTCTTGGGCGATGTCCCAGGCGAACGGGTTCCGGTTGAGGACTTCCCACTCGTTTTGATAGTCAGGATAGTCGGCGGGCTTGCGCCATTTGGTGCCGTCGCGGACGAGGTGAAAATCCTCCGGCACAAACCCGGGGACGCCGGGAAATAACTGGCCGGGCTGAGTCGCAGAATCGAGCGGTCCTGCATTGTGCGCCATCACGTTGTCGAAATAGACACGAATCCCGAAGCGGTGGGCCACGCGCATCATGCTGATCAGGTCTGCCTTGGTGCCATATTTGGTGCGGACTGAGCCACTTTGATCGCGGTCGCCGAGATCGAAGCGGTCGAGCGTGTCGAAGCCGACGGAGTATGTCCCTGCGCCGGCTTTGAATGGTGGTGGCAGCCAGAGCGAATCGTAGCCGCGCTCCGCAAGCTCGGGCATGCGGCGCTCGATCTCGCTCCATGTGGTGCCGAAGTATTGCAAGATCACCTCGGCCTTAGCGGCGTGGGACAGGAGGAAAATCGCGGCGAGCACGCGGGTGAAGATGGATTTCATGATTCAAAAGTGCCGCGAGCGCGTTTGGAGGAACGCCAGCGAATGGGTTGCACTTAAGATGTCGCCTTAGAATTCTGGGTTTACAAAAATTTCCTTTCCTAGCACTCGAAAACGCGACTCGAAAATGAGTTGGTCGCGCCCGTTTCCCCGACTATATCGTCCACAGATGAGCGAAACGGCCAGTAAGACGAAGAAGCCCAGAGTGAACGTGCGACGGCCGGATGTGATGGAGCGCGTCTCCGCAGAAGTGGCGATTCATTTCCACTCGACGCTTGTCGAGAAGCTCCGCGACCGTGGCGGCAAGATCACCGTGGGCAACACCACAGTGCTGTTAGCCGAGCAATTTGGATTCTGTTATGGCGTCGAGCGGGCGATCGACCTCGCCTACGCCTCGCGCAAAGTTTTCCCGGACAACCGGATTTTTCTCATCGGCGAAATCATCCACAACCCAGACGTGAACCGCCACCTCCGCGAGATGGGCATCGTCTCGCTGCCATGGCAGGAAATGGACTCCAGCTATGATGATCTAACGGAGGACGATGTGATGATCGTGCCAGCCTTCGGAGCACCCACGGCTTTCATGAACAAGGTGGAAGAGCGTGGCTGCTATGTGGTGGATACGACTTGCGGCGACGTGATGAAAGTCTGGCGGCGGGTGCGTGGCTATGCCAAAGACGGCTTCACCTCGATCATCCACGGCAAGTCAAACCACGAGGAAACGCAGGCCACCGCCTCGCGCGCGCTGGGTGAGAATGGCGATGGTAATTACCTTATCGTCCTCAGTTTGGGCGATGTGGACTACGTCTGCGATTACATCCGCGACGGCGGAGATCGGGATGATTTCCTCAAACGCTTCGCCGGTGAGGCGTCCGTGGGATTTGATCCAGAACTCCACCTGCGCCAAGTGGGAGTGGCCAACCAGACGACCATGCTCAAGACCGAGACCGAGGAAATCCAACGGCGGATCCGCAAGGCGATCACCGACCGCGACGGCGCTGCGGACGCGTTCCAAATGTTCGACACCATTTGCGGGGCGACTCAAGAACGGCAGGACGCCTTGTTCGAGATGCTTCGCAAGCCGATGGACGCGCTGTTAGTCGTGGGTGGTTATAACAGCTCTAACACGGCGCACCTCGTTGAGATCGCGGAACCCGAGCTGCCGACGTTTTTCATTCGTGGGGCTTCGTGCATCAAGTCGCTTGAGGAAATCGTCCACTACGACCTGCACCATCGGCAGGAAAAAACGTCCGACTACTCGCGCCTTTTCTCGGACGATCGCCCGGTCACCGTGGGGATCACGGCGGGCGCGTCGTGCCCTAACAATCTGATTGAGGAAACGTTGGTTAAGATTTTCGAACTTCGGGGCATTAGCCGCGAGGCGCTGGCGGATGCTTGATGAATGGACGAGACGCTCACGCTGCCTATTATGGACTTGCGCGGGTGGGGCGGGGCCGGGAGCTTGGCGGGGTGATTTCGCCGCTGACCGTTATCGCATCGGTGCTGCCGGTGTATTTGCTAATGATCGCGGGAGCGGTCCTGCGGCGGACGGGTGTGCTGCCGCGGGAGTGCGATGTGCCGGTAATGCAAGTGGTCTATCGGGTGATGCTGCCGTGTTTCATCCTGGATAAGATTTTGGGGAGCGTGATGTTGAAGAGTGGGTCGGTGGTGGTGTGGTCGATTTTTCTAGGCGCGGCGTTCATCCTTGGCGGGATTTTGATCGGGCTGGCGGTGGGTCGGCTGATCGGGCTGGAGCGAGGGACGGGGATGCGGACTTTTGCACTGGCGGCGGGCTGCCAGAATTTCGGTTTCACGGCAGCTCCGGTGACGGAAATTTTATGGGGATCTGGGGCGCTGGCGTTGATGTTTGTACACAACATCGGGGTGGAAATGGCGATGTGGTCGGTGGGCGTGATGATGATGAGCGGGGAGCGCGGGCTTTCTTGGCGGCGGCTGCTGAATGGACCGGTGATCGCGGTGACTCTCGGACTAACACTGGTGGCGCTGGGGCTGGATGGGCAGGTGACGGGTTCGCTGAGGAAGGCGATGTCGATAATCGGCGTGGGGGCTTTCCCGGTGGCGATCTTGATCACGGGGTGCTCGATGATGGATCTGCTGGGCACGGAGAGGCTGAATTTCCGGGTGATCTTGGGCTCGGCGCTGGTGCGGCTGGGGCTAGTGCCGCTGGCAATGCTGAGTGCGGCAAAATTTCTCCCACTGCCGGTGGAACTGCGCCAAGTGCTGGTGGTGCAAGCGGCGATGCCGGCAGGGCTGACGGCTATTTTACTGGCGCGGATGTATGGCGGCAGGCCGGCGGTGGCGGTGCAGGTGGTGATCGCGACGACGGTGCTGAGCTTGCTGACGCTGCCGTGGATCATCACTTGGGGGAGCGCGTGGATCGGGCTGAAACCCTTGTTGCCATGAGCGGGTGGGATGGCTTTGAATCGCGGGCATGAAGGCAATCGGTGCGCGACAATTTTTTCCAACGGATGATCCGGAATGCTTGGTGGAGTTCACGGCAGAGATGCCTGTGGCGGGGGCGAAGGATTTGCTCGTTAGAGTGCTGGCGGTGGCGGTGAATCCGGTGGATACGAAGGTGCGGAAATTGCTGGGCGAGACGCGGCAGGAGCCGCCGCGGGTGTTAGGGTTCGACGCGGCGGGCATCGTGGCGGCGGTGGGTGACGAGGTGGTGGGATTTTCCGTGGGTGATGAAGTTTACTATGCGGGCGATGTGACGCGGCCAGGGAGCAATGCGGAATTTCAAACAGTGGACGCGCGGTTGGTGGCGAAGAAGCCGGCGACATGGACGTTTGAGGAGGCGGCGGCGGTAGGGACGCTGGGGTTGATCGTGGAGACGGTGAATCCGCTGCACATCGGCAATCCGTTCCGGCTGAAAAGCCCGCGCGTGGTGTGGGAATACATGATGACGCGGTCGCGATTTCAAACGGCTGACATGCACCGGCAAGGAGAAATCCTGGCGGAAATTTCACGGCGCTGCGATGCAGGGAATTTCCCGAGGATCGCAACGCGGGTGTTCGGGAAAATTTCCGCAGAGAATCTAATCGAAGCGCACGCGGCGATGGAAAATGGCTCGGCCCACGGCAAGTGGGTGCTGTCTGGATGGTAAATTTCTCATGACTGCACACACCGCCACATTCACCGTTAGAACGCACGGCAAGGGGACAACCGAGATCACTCGTGAGGTGGCGGGGATCGTGACGAGCTCAGGCGTTAGGAGCGGGACGGTCACTGTTTTCGTGCGCCATACGAGCGCGAGCTTGGTGATCATGGAGAACGCGGACCCGAGCGCGCGGCGTGATTTGGAGGTGTTTTTTGACAAGCTGGTGCCGGAGAATACGCCGTGGTTCATCCACACGCAGGAAGGCCCGGACGACATGCCGAGCCATATCCGGATGGCGCTGACGAGGACGAGCGAGGTCATTCCGTTGATGGATGGGCGGATGGCGCTGGGGACCTGGCAAGGGATTTTTCTGTTCGAGCACCGGCGTGATCCGCACCGCCGGGAGATTGCCGTTAGCGTCGTCGGCGAATGAATTGGAATTTCCCGCTACGCTCGCACTATCATTTCCACCGATGAACGATCACTCCGACATACTGATAGAAATCGCACTCGCCGAAGACATCGGAGACGGCGATGTCACGTCACTCTATTTCATCCCGGAAGAGCGCCGGGCGTGCGCGTTTGTGGCAGTGCGGAAGGACGGCGTGGTGTCTGGAGTCGAGCTGGCGGCGCGGGTATTCTGCATGGTGGATCGTGAGTTGGATGTGGAAATTCTTATCGCAGACGGCAGCCGCGTGAGTGCGGGTGCCTTGCTGATCCGCGTGGAAGGCTCGGCGCGGTCAATTCTAACGGCCGAGCGAACGGCGCTCAATTTTCTCCAACGTCTCAGCGGCGTGGCCACTCTGACGGCCCAATATGTCGAGCAGGTCAAAGGCACCCGCGCCCAAATTCTCGATACCCGCAAGACAACGCCGGGCTACCGCTTGCTAGAAAAAAAAGCAGTACTGGATGGTGGCGGCAGCAATCATCGCCTCGGTCTCCATGATCGGGCGATGGTGAAAGACAACCACCTCGCCGCGCAGGGTGGACCGGAGGCGATCCAAGCAGCGATTCATCGTCTGAAGTCGGAACGACCCAAGGTGGAAGTGGAAGTGGAGGCGGATGATCTCGACCAGGTCCGCACGTTTCTAACAATGCAGGGTGTCGATTACATCCTGCTCGATAATATGACAATTGATGAACTCAACGCCGCCGTAATGCTGCGCGGAGAACGCGGCAAGCCGCAGCTCGAAGCCAGCGGCGGGATCACGCTGGAAACGCTGCGAAACATCGCAAGAACGGGCGTCGATTTCATTTCGGTGGGTGCCCTCACCCACTCGGCGCCGGCGCTCGACATCGGGTTGGACTTCGAAACGCTCTAACCACCGATGAGCCGCGCAGAATTTATGAGTGCGGCTGCGGATTTCCCGGAGCCATTCAAATTGTTGATCCGCGAATCGGTGGAGTCCACCAACGACGAAGTCCGCATGCTCGCCCAAGCAGGTGCGCCGGACGGCCTAGTCATTCTTGCCGAGCGCCAAACCGCCGGCCGGGGACGGCGTGGGGCAGCTTGGTTTTCCCCAGCCGGTGAATCTCTGGCATTCTCGGTCCTGCTACGTCCGCCCGAACCGAAAGCCCTTTGGCCGCGATTGGCCCTTGCCGCAGGCCTTGCGGTGACGGAGGCCGTTGAATCATTCGGCCTGCAAACGGGCATCAAGTGGCCTAACGACGTTTGGATCGGCCAGCGGAAAATCGCGGGCATCTTGGTCGAAGCGGGATCGGACTTCGCAGTGGTCGGCATCGGGCTAAACGTGAATAGCACCGAATTTCCGCCAGAGGTCTCGGAAATCGCGACCTCGCTTCGAATCGAAGCGTCGCGAGATTTTTCCCGTGCAGAAGTATTGCGCGAAACCATCCGCAAGCTCGCTCTGCGGCGGCGTCAGATTGGGAATGGCTTCGACGCTCTTGTCTCAGCAGTGAGGCTGCGCTGCGTGCTTACGGGAAATCGCGTGACGCTGACCACCGCGAGCGGACCGAGAGTCGGCACCGTCGAAGGCATTTCAGCCGGCGGCGAATTGCTCCTCCGCACTGAAAACGGGCTGGAGCGGCTGATCCAAGCGGACGAAGTGCGATTGCTCCCGCATTAAAATCCCAGATTTCATTTCCGGCAAAATGACTTCAGACTTCGCCCATGAAATCGAGTGTGCCTTTCCTCTTCTCAGCAATGGTCGTCTGTTCCTGCGGATCCACCAAATCGGAGAAGCCGAAGGAAGAAGCGAAGAAGCAGGTGGTCGAAGCCCCCAAGTTGGTTGGGAGAATTGCTTCGATCCCGGCCGACAAACGCTTTGTTTTGATCCAGAGCTACGGCAAATGGGACGTGGAATCCGGTCGGATTCTGACGACTCGAGGGCCAGATGACCGGACGGCGAATCTGCGGACGACCGGTGAGGCGATCAGCGAATTCGCCGCTGCCGACCTCCAATCAGGCACTGTCGGAGTGGGCGATGCAGTCTATTCCCAGCACGTCGCCAAGCCAGCACCATTGTTAACAAGCCCGGAAGTCCCTCAACTTGAGGGCGAAACACCTTTTGAAAATGTTCAAAAAAATAATTAACTTTTCGGGAATTCTTTGCTTTCAAAACTTCTAATGTGTGCGTATTTTAAAAATGTCCCGTTTGAAAAGCCACGCACAGTCAGAAATATTTAATTTTGGAGTTGATTACTATCTGGGAAACCGGGTAGCTTCTCTTTCGCAATGGCTGTGCCCCCTTACATGTCCCGAAACATGAACACTACAACCAGCCATAATGAAAACAATGAACGCCTC
>JAYTLO010000294.1:0-1616 GCA_043729385.1 Akkermansiaceae bacterium | reverse complement strand
GCCGAGCCGAAGGACTCGCAATCCTTTCCGAAGAGCGGATGATACGGATAGAGGATTTTCGAAAACAAACCGATACGCGCATTGTGGAGCGTGTCTCTTGGCTAACACCCAAAGGCCGCTGCCGTCCCAATAGAGGATTTTGAGCAGGGTGCGGCGCTTGTTGGTGAAGGCGAAGATGGAGCCGTTGCGGGGATCTTCCTTGAGTTTGGTGGTAACGGCGTCGTGGAGGCCGTTGAAGCTGCGACGCATGTCGCAGGGCTCGACGGCAACGAAGACTTTCAAACTGCCGGAGAAGCTCAGCATGGCCGTGGGTTGGCGAGCTCGCGGAGGAGGGCGGCGGCGAGCGGGATGTGGCCGGGCGCGGTGATGGCGAGTTTCGCGCCGCCGGGCAGGATGAGTTCGATGGGGGTGCCGATCGATGATGGGACTTCCAACTCGGCGGGAACAAGTGACAGGAAGGCGGGATGCAGCGGAGCGGGACGTCCCGGGCCGACGGCCTTTCTGCGCTTCAAAATCCAGGCTGCGAGGGTTTGATAGGCCACGCCGTGGATCGCAGCAAAGCGGGGACCGCTCAAACCGCTGGACTGATAGGCATCGACCAAGGCCGAGCGTTGCTCGGGGGAATAGCAGAGCCGGCCGCGGCGGTCGGCTTTCAAGATGGAGTCAGAGGTAGCAGTCATAATCCGCCACGCTATGACTGCTATGCTACGCCGCGACCAGATGCTTCAGACGGTGCTTGGGACTACGCTTACTTTCAAGGATTCGAAAGACCCGCTGAAGCTCGTGATTGTGCGGGACATGCGGTTGACGGGATTCGACGCGCCGTGCTGCCACACGATGTATGTGGACAAGCCGATGGCGGTCCACAACCTGATGCAGGCGATCGCGCGGGTGAACCGGGTGTTCGCAGGCAAGGAAGGCGGGCTGGTGGTGGACTACATCGGGATCTCGGCGGAGCTGAAAAACGCGCTCAAAACTTACACGGATGCGAAGGGCAAGGGCACGCCGACCTTGAAGGCGGAGAAGGCGCTGGATGTCCTGCTGGAGAAGCTGGATGTGCTGCGCGGGCTTTTCCACGGGTTCGACTATAGCAAGTTCGAAGGGACACCGGCGGAGGTGTTAGCCCTGCTCCCTGCGGCGGCGAACGTGGCGAATCGGGAATGGTTTGGGCGCGCAACGGGCGGTAAGAATATCGGTCGCCTCGCAAACGGTCGCCGGTTGGAGGTGGACGAGGAAATTCCGTGGTTCAGCCGTCGTCCTCGCTGTCCTTCGTCAGGTTGGTGACCGACCTATCCGGGCGCAGCTTGATGTTCTCATCCAAGACCATCCGCTAGCCGCCGCGGTTTCAATCTGAGGCGGACCCCGAAAATCGGGCCAGAGGCTAAGCTATGATTGTGGTGGTCGGGGGCGGGACTTGAACCTTACCTAAACCACACAAATGAAAGCCAAACGAAGAAGACACGAACCCGAATTCAAGGCCCGCGTGGCGCTTGAAGCGCTCAAGGGCGTGCAGACCGTCCAGCAGATCGCCAAGGAATTCGACATCCACCCGGTGCAGGTTTCCGACTGGAAAAAGGCTATGACCGCGGGTGCCAGCGGCGTCTTTGGACCCGGCC
>JAYTLO010000293.1:0-21912 GCA_043729385.1 Akkermansiaceae bacterium | reverse complement strand
GCCTCGCGAACTTACAGACAAAGATTTACACTACCCGCTCAAATCGGCAGGCATCACCGCCAACGGCAATACCACAATCACCGCCCCACTCACCCTGAGCACCGCCCAAAGTTGGACCACGGCTTCCGGCAAGTTGCTGACGGTCGGCGGGACAGTGGCCAGCAACAACCTTCTAACCATCGCCGGTGTCGGAAACACCTCGATATCCGGAGTCATCAGCGGCACGGGTGGACTGACCAAGAGCGGAACGGGCCTGCTGACCCTAACCGGCCTGAACACCTACACCGGCGTCACCACTCTCAGCGGCGGTATCCTGAATGTCGGCTCTGTCTCCACCCCCGGCACGTCGGGTCCGCTAGGCAATTCCAGCTCCATCCTGATGACCGGAGGCACCCTGCAATACTCCGCCGTCAATGCGGCCGACTATTCCAGCCGCTTCAGCACCGCTGGCAGCAAGTTGTGGAAAATCGACACCAACAGCCAGAACGTGACCTACGTCACCGCGCTGGCGGGAACCGGCAGCAGCCTGACGAAAACCGGCACCGGCACCCTGACGCTTTCGGGAGCCAGCAACACTTTCACCGGCGGCACCACCATCAGCGCCGGCACCCTCAGCGTGAGCGGAACCCTAGCCGACACCGGCGCGGTGACGGTCAACGGCGGCACCTACACTGCTGGCGCAAATGACACCATCGGCGCGCTCTCTCTGACCAGCGGCACGATCAGCGGTGCCGGCACACTTACCGCCTCGTCCTACGCCGTCCAAAGCGGCTCGATCAGCAACGTCCTCGCCGGCGCCGGCGCGCTCGCCAAGACCACCGCCGGCACCGTCATTCTCTCCGGCGCCAGCAGCTACACCGGTGGCACCACCATCAGCGCCGGCACCCTGAACGTGACCGGCACCCTGGCGAATGCCGGAGCCGTCACCGTCAGCGGCGGCACCTACACGGTCGGCCAAAATGACACCATCGGCGCGCTCACGCTGACCAGCGGCATCGTCAACGGTTCCTCCACCCTGACTGGCACTTCCTATGCGGTCGCCAGCGGCACCATCAGCGCCTCGCTGGCTGGAACCGGCGTCGGCCTAACCAAAACCGGCACCGGCGTCGTCACCCTTTCCAACACGAACAGCTACACCGGCGGAACCGCGATCAACGCCGGCACCCTGGTCGTGGACGGTAGCCTGCACGCCGGTTCCGCCGTCTCACTGGCTGGCAGCGCGATCCTGTCCGGGATCGGCAACGTGGCCGGCACCGTAACCGTCGAGAACAACGCCACTGCCACCATCATGGCGGGAAATGGAGTCAGCGGCACCCTCACCCTCGGCAACCTGAGCTTCGCCGGCGCGGGCACCATCCAGATCGGCACGCTCTCCAACTACACGACCAACTCCGCGCTCAACGTCACCGGCGCACTCACCCTGAACGGCATCGCGGGCGCGGTGAAGCTCGAACTCCTGGCGGGTGTCGTGAGCGCTGGCACCTACCACCTGATCACCAATTCCCTCACCACCCTCACCGGTTTCGCGGTCACCGGCACGGCGCTCGGCGCCCGCCAGACCTCCCAACTCGTCAACAATGCGGGAAAAATCGACTACGTCGTCACCGGCGCGAACCCTTACTGGACCGGCGCTCTCGGCAGCGTTTGGTCCACCGCCACCCTCGCCGGGCCCAAGAACTGGGCGCTCTCCGAAGCCGCAACCACCGATTTCCTCGCCAACGACGCCGTCCTCTTCGACGACCGGGCCACCTCCACCACCGTTTCCATCGCCTCAAACGTCAGCCCCAACGTCGTCAGTTTCACCAATATCACCAAGAACTACATCCTCCAGGGATCCGCCGGCATCGCCAGCGGCTTGTTGACCAAGTCCGGCGCCGGCATCCTCACCATCACCAACGCGAATACCTACGCCGGCGGCACCACCCTCTATTCTGGTATCCTCCAGATCGGCAACAACGGCGCACTCGGCTCCGGCTCGCTGTTCTTCACTGGCGGCACCGTTTCCTCCGATTCCACCACCGCCCGCACCTTGGCGAACAACGTTTACGTCGAGGGAAATCTGACGTTTGGTGATGCAGTCAACAACGGCGCACTCACCCTCGGCGGCACCGTCGATCTCGGCGGCGTCGCCCGCCAGATCGACACCCCCTCGAACGTCACCCTGTCCGGCTCCATCAGCAACGGCGGCCTGATCAAAAACGGTGCCGGCACCCTCACCCTGTCCGGCTCCAACACCTTCTTGGGCGGGGTGGTCCTCAACGCCGGCGCGGTGGCGATCAACTCCGCCACCAGCCTTGGCGATTCGTCCGGGTCGCTCACCTTCGCCGGAAACAGCTCGCTGATTTTCAACGCTTCCTTCACGGGCAACCGCGGCTACGCCATCAATTCCGGGGCTACCGCCACGATTGAAACGAACGGCTTCAACTTCACCCAGGTCGGCGTCATTTCCGGCGAAGGCTCGCTGAACAAGGCGGGCGCGGGCACGCTCACCATCGGCGGCGCGAACATCCACACCGGCACCACCTCGGTCAGCGCCGGGGTCCTCGCCCTTTCCAGCGGGGCCGCCATCCTCGATACCGGCGTCGTCACCGTCGCGAACGTCGCGGGCGCGACCCTCCTGCTCAACAATTCGGAAACCATTGGTTCCCTCGCCGGCGGCGGCACCACCGGCGGCTTGATCAATCTCCAGGCAAATACCCTCACCGTGGGAAATGCCACCGACACCACCTACGCCGGGGCCATCAGTGGCACTGGCTCGCTGATCAAGTCCGGCACCGGCACCCTGACACTCTCCGGCACCAGCACCTTCAGCGGCGTGACCACCATCAACTCCGGCACCCTCAAAATCGCCACGGGCGCCGCCCTAGGCGCGGTTCCAGGATCCGCCACCGCGGGAAAACTCGTTCTCGGGGGCGGCACGCTGGCCACCACCGCCAACTTCACCCTCAACGCCAACCGCGGCCTCACCACCGGCGGCGCGATCGACGTCGCCGCCCTCACGACGCTCACCTACGGCGGCATCGCTGCGGGAACCGGCAGCCTCACCAAAACCGGCGCGGGCACGCTCACGCTCTCCGGAACCAACTCCTACACCGGCGCGACCGTGGTCAGCAGAGGAAATCTGGAGGTCAACGGCTCACTGATCACCGCTTCCGCGGTTTCCGTCGCCCTCGATGCGATTCTCTCCGGCTCCGGCACCATCAACGGCGCGGTCACCGCGGACGACGGTGCCATCATCCGGGCGGGCAACGGAGTCTCCGGCACTCTCAACTTGGCCAGCGGCCTGACCTTCAGCGGCGACGGCTCGATCCAGATCGGCGCGCTCAGCGGCTATTTGATCAACCCGGCGCTCAATATCACGGGGAACCTGACGGTCCAATCCGGAGCTTCCATCGTTTTCAATCTCCCCTCGACGCTCCTCGCCAACGGCACCTACCATCTGGCCCGTCACAGCAACAATTTTAACCCCGCCGATTTCCTCGCGTTCACGGTCAGCGGGCCTACTCGCGGTTCGCGCCAATTCGTATCGCTGGCCGACAACTCGAACATGATCGACTACGTCGTCACCGGCGACACCCCTTATTGGACCGGGGCATCAGGCAGCGCATGGAGCACCGCCGCCTCGAATTGGAAACTGATCTCCGCCGGTACCGCCACCGCCTTCCAATCCAACGACGCGCTGTTGTTCAACGACAGCGCGAACGGCACCGGCACCATCACCGTGGACATCGCCGCCAACGTGGACCCCGTCGTGATGAGTTTCACCAACGCCACCAGGGCCTACCTTGTCCAAGGCTCGGCCGGCATCACCACCGGCTCCCTTACGAAATCCGGCGCGGGCACACTCACCATCACCAATTCGAACTCCTACAACGACGGCACGACCCTCACCGCCGGCGTGCTTCAGGTCGGCAATAACAGCGCGCTCGGCACCGGCCAGGTCGCCCTCAACGGCGGCACGCTTTCCTCCGACTACACCACCGCCCGCAGTCTATCCAACGGCATCGCCGTCAGTGCGGACGTGACTCTGGGTGACGCCACCCGCAACGGCGCGCTGACCCTTTCCGGCGCAGTCGATTTGGGCGCAGGCGTCCGCCAACTCACCACCGCATCCGACGTCACCCTGTCAGGCATCATCATGAATGGCGGCCTCACCAAGACCGGCGCGGCCACGCTCACGCTCTCCGGCGCGAATTCCTACGCCGGAAACACCACCATCACCACCGGCAAGCTGGTGATGAACGGTTCGCTGGCGAATTCAGCCGTCACCGTGGGCACCGGCGCGACGCTTGGCGGCTCCGGCTCCATCGGCGGCGCAACCCTGGTCCAAAGCGGCGGCATCCACGCCCCCGGCAACAGCCCCGGCGTGCAATCCTTCACCGATCTCACCTATTCCGACGGCTCAATCTTCTCCTGGGAAATCGACCGCACCCTCACCCAGACTCGCGGCACCGGCTATGACGGCGTCAACGTCTCCGGCACCCTCGCCGGCCTCGACGGAGGTGATCTCAACACCACCACCGACGCCATCTTCCGCATCGTCATCGGCGACAGTGACTTTTCCAACAGCTTCTGGAGCACTCCAAAGTCCTGGACGGACATTTTCACCGCAGCGGACGGCACGACCGCCAAATCCAACTGGGCAGCCATTTTCGGCGGCGGCTTCCAGTTCTACAACACCGCAGGCAGCGCCATTTCCACCCCTTCGGGAGGCGGCTTCACGCTCACCGGCAACACCCTTTCCTGGTCCGCGGTCCCGGAACCCTCATCAATGTTGGCGGGCCTGCTAATTGGTGCCGGACTCCTCCGCCGCCGCCGTGTCCCGACTATTGATCTCCGCGAGCGGAGTGGTAAAGCTTCCGTGTGAACGCAAACTTTAGTGGAGCCTGTGAACTCGACCGGCGCGATTGGTTCAAAGCCGCCACTTTCAGCGGAGCCGCCACCATATTCGCGGGCTCAAATGCCTCTGGCCAAGTCTTTCAACCCGCCACCAAAGTGCGTGGGGTGGTTTTCATGGTTTCCGACGGGATGAGCCCCGGCGTGCTCACTCTAGCCGAAGCCTACTCCAAGCTCACCCGCCACCGCGGCACGCAGTGGTGGTCGCTGCTCAACGACCGCAACGCCGCCCGCGGGTTGATGGACACAGCTTCCGCAAACTCAATGGTCACGGATTCCGCCGCAGCCTCCACCGCCTGGGGCGGCGGACAGCGCGTCAACAATGGGGCCATCAACGTCAGTCCCGACGGCAAGGAAATCACCCCCATCGCCGCGATTTTGAAGCGGAAGGGTGCGCGGATCGGTCTTGTTAGCACTGCCACCATCACCCACGCGACGCCGGCCGGATTCGCCTCCTCTGTTGCCAAGCGCGGCGATGAAGACGACATCGCGCCCCAGTATCTCGACCGCGTCGATGTCCTGCTAGGCGGTGGTTCCGGCCATTTCAGCAAGAAGGACCGCTTGGACAAACGCGACCTCGCCGGCGATTTCGCGAAGGCGGGCTACGGCATCGTTCACAACCGCGAGGCTCTGCTGGCTTCGCGCGAGGAAAAACTGCTAGGCACATTCACCCGTGGCCATCTCCCCTTCTCCCTCGACCGGGATCACAACCCAGCAATGGCCGCAGCGATCCCCACCCTCACGGAAATGACGCAAGCGGCACTCGGTCGCTTTCTAACTGGAGATCAGCCGTTCCTCCTGCAAGTCGAGGGTGCCCGTATCGACCACGCCGCGCACTTAAACGACATCGGTGCGCTGTTAGCCGATCAACTCGCCTTCGACGACGCGCTGGCGGCGGTGCTCGTCATGATCAGCAAGCGCGACGACATTTTGTTAGTGGTGACCAGCGATCACGGCAACGCCAATCCCGGACTCAATGGCATGGGCAAAAGCTATGAAGAAAGCACCCAGCGCTTCGCCCGGATTGCGAACATGAAAGCGTCCCACGAACGGCTGTTCGGCGAGTGGATGAAGACCCAAGGTGGAACGACCGCATCGCTCACCGCGCTCATCAAGCAGCACCTCGATTTCACCCTCAAGCCCGAGCAAGCCACCGCACTGATCGAAATTTTCGAGAAACACCCAGTGGTGGAATGGAATGAACAGCTCCTCAAACCGGAAGGTTTGTTAGGGCAATTCGCCGGCAACCACACCGGCATCGGCTGGACCGGCACAACTCACACGTCCGACCCCACGATCGTCTCGGCGCTCGGGCCTCGCTCAGACTTGTTTGGGGGAATGGTTAGAAACTCGGATATCTTCGGGCATTTGATGGAGGTGCTAGGGTAGCGCACGGTCGGACCGCGAGTCTCCAGACTCGCCTGAGAAAGAAGCGACAAAGGGGAAGAGACGAAGAGCGCCATTCTTTGACATCACCTGCACTAGCGAGTCCGGAGACTCGACGTCCCAAGGCGCCGGTAGCCGCGATTGAATCGAAGTCGCAGCTCACCGAATTCGACCAACTAAATTGTTGGAAGTCACTTTCCCGTGAAAATATTCCATCGCCAATTGGACCAATCATTCATCCAAAAATGATTCTGCTGTCCATGATTCTGCGTTAACTCTTCCTTCTAGCCGTTCGAAATTCCCGCTCTTTTCCGCCTCAGTGCTCGTGGAGATCCGGGTGAAACATCCGCACCAGCTTCTTCCAAAGCTATTTCGGCCTTAGATGCGGTGTATTTTGTCAAGATTTGCACCCTGACCCCATTTCCAGATTTGCACCCTGACCCCATTTCCCATGACCCCATTTCCCATGACCCCATTTCCCATTTCAGATTTGCACCCTGACCCCATTTCCCATTTCCTCTGACCCCATTTCCTGACCCCATTTCCCTCTGCTGAACTTATCCCGTCAGAAATGTTCAAAAATAGTCCAAATTTTTAAGTAACGGTTGACACGAGGCCAAATTTCAAGTCCATTAACGTTATGGATACCCGAAAATTAAACCCATCCCGCGTGCGAGACTTAATGGTCTTGGGTATGGCATCCGCATTTATTCATTCCGATGCCACGGCAGCCATAACCCTCGGGAACGCGGCGAATTACGGCGTGCTTGCTGGCACCGCCGTGACCAATACCGGGTTGAGTGTCATCACGGGAGATGTCGGTGTCGCACCCGGAACGTCAATCACCGGGTTTCCTCCGGGCGTGATCATCCAGGGTTCTCTCCACCAAAACGACGGACCCGCGAACATCGCTAAAGCCGACGCCCTCGTCGCTTACAACAGCCTTGCAGGGATGACCACGACTCAGGATCTCACCGGTACCGACCTTGGCGGGCTTACCCTCACTCCCGGGGTGTATTCATTCTCCACTTCCGCCCAACTCAGTGGAATCCTCACTTTGGATGGTCTGGGCCTGCTGGATCCCGTGTTCGTCATCAAAGTTGGCAGCACCTTCATCACGGCCGCAAATTCCTCCGTCATTCTAACCAACGGCACCCAGGGCAACATGGATGTCTTTTTTCAAGTCGGAAGCTCCGCCACGCTCGGCGTGAACAGCGCGTTCGCCGGCACGATCATCGCCTCCAGCAGCAACACCCTGAATACTGGAGCTACCGTAAACGGCCGCATAGTCTCGCTCAACGGCGCAGTCACCCTGGATTCAAACACCATCACGGCCGTGCCAGAGCCTTACACTGGAATCTTGGGCACCGTAGGCCTAGCTGTGCTTTTGGCCAGACGGAAGCGGGGAGCGGCGACCGGCGTTGATGCCTAGTGTGTGAGATCTGGTCGGCATCGGTCGACCGCAGCCCGGGTTTCACGATGGTGGACAGTCCGGAATGGCGCTAACTTAAGGGTCGTTTGGGATAAAATCAGGGTCTCCTGCCAATCGCGCTGGTGCGCTGGTTCTGAAGTCGACAAAGCCTGTAGAATGAAGGTTTCAACGGTGTATCCTCACCGGTTTTGGAGTCGGGCTGTAACTCGTTGATTTCCTGACGAATTCCCTTAAGTTAGTGCCATTCGGGTCAGGCCTCGCGCATTCACTCTTTGAGAATATCTTGTGAGTCGGCGAGGCTTGGTACCATTTCCGGTCCGTCCGAAGCAGGCAGGCGAGCCCGTTAGGGCTTGAGCTCGCCTGACTGCTTCGGCGGAGATTTGAAGTTACCTAACATAGTCAATGGGGTCAGGTTTCGCATTTCAACATTCCCTTGATTTCGGACCCCGATTTCAGTCCGTCGGACTGAGCGATTTTGCCCCGACGGGGTGCGGGAGTCCACCTGTGGCCGCGAGTTGGGATACTTGTTCGTGGAGGGTGCGGACGCTTTCCTCGCCGAGCCATTGGTGACGGTTAGCGGTGTAGTCCCCTGTTCCCTCTTCGTATTGCTGGATGAACCGGGCGTAGTCCACGGGACCAAGCTCACGGATGAGGATGGCTTTGGCTTTCTGATTGAGTTGGGCGGTGAGTGTCATGGCAGTGAAACGATGTCGATGGGGTTGAGGACGGATACCTTCAGTTGGCTTGAATGTCGCTTGGATTTTTTAAGAAGTCCGTCGTCGGTAGTGACTAGATAGTCGCATCCCGCGGCTTCGGCGGCGGCAAGGTGAAGGGCGTCGAAGCCGGTGATGCCGAGGAATTCGATCTCCTCCGCCCGGCGAGCCAAGGTTTCCGATACCGTGACATGGAGGCCCGCGTAGCCAGTCATGGCGAAGGTGTCGGCACGCTTGGAGGGGTCCGGGTTGCGAATCAGTTCCAGACTCAAATAGTCGCTGGTGACAATAGTGAAGCGCCCGCTGCGGGATTCCTCCAGAATCCATTCCACTGCTTCCGCCTCCAACCTGACACGGATCTGTGAGAGATCGTCGAACGGACGGTTGAAACAGCAGCAATCGAGGTAGAGAAGCATGAGGAGGGAGTGACGATGTTCGTATCTAGGAGCATTACCTCAATCACGGCCCGGCAGCGGGCGATCCTCGCGCATTTCGCGTTGCCATGCCACCGGCTCGGTCGTGTCGCGGTATGGATTGAGTTTCCGGATTTGCTCCAGTGCCGCCTCGCGCCCCGCGATCATTTCCGGCGAGGCGGTGAGTTTCTGTCGCTTCGGTTTATCCTCCACCGATTCCACCGTCATCAGAACATGCGCCCGGCCCGGCTTGAGCCACGCCGGCAGGGGCGAAAGCAGTCGCACGCTGCCATCGGCTCCAATCTCGATGTCTGTTTCCAACGTATTTATGCCATGAGAGTAGCGGGGGGTGGGAAAACGTAAAGGCTGCATGTTCCGCCTCGCGCGGATGATCGAGTCCCTGAAATACAGGCCGACGCCATCTTCGATCGCGTGCGGCGGGGTCCCAAATAACAGACATTGGTTACGGGCTTTCAAGATCATGGAGGGAAGGATCGAAATGAATGTCTTCAAGGGGTCTCCCCTGCTTCGGCTAGAAATGTGTTTCGAACACGGTTAGAGACGAAGAAGCCCGCCTCCTGGACGAGGCGGTCGATTTCGATTTTCAGGGAAAGGATTTTGCCATCGCGTTTCGCTTTCAGCAGCACGCCCAGCGTGCCGGTGATCGTAATTTTCAGATTGCGGGCCATGGCACGACCAGAGGATTCGTCCATGATGAGAAGATCAGCGGGCCATTCCATTGACATGGCGATGGCTTCCGATTCACCCGCGTCGAGGGTGACTTCCAAGACTTCGACCATCGAGCGATTCGTGGTTTCATGAACTTGAAGCCATGCTTCGGCGCGGGCTTGTTGCAGGGCTTGCTTGGCGGTGACATTCTCCAGTCGGGAAAGTTCGGTCCACACTGCCATGGGAATCCGGAGAGTTCCGAACTGCGTGCGCAGCAGTCCGAGTCGACCGATGATGGAGAGCGCGGAAAGCGGTGGGGTGTTACTGACCACCTGCATAGGCCAAGTCCTCGGCGATGTCCTCATCCGAATAGAGTCTGGCGATGCCGCGCTCGACGAGTGCCTGACCAAAGCGGAACTGGCTCAAGCGGGAAAGTTCCGCCGCTTTGCCGAAGCTGAGGATTTCCCGCTGATAGAGCGCGCAGGCAAGCTCGATCAAGAGACGGGTCTGACGCTCCGGCTCCGGAACGCGCATGGCCCGCTGGATTTCATCGGGCACTTCGAGGGTCATGGACATGGCGGGAAGCTAGCATTCCGGGTGAAGCCCTGCAAGCGTCCGGCGAAGGAAAGCTTCAGGTTATGAAATCGTAACAAGTGAATCCGTTGCTCAACGAAGTAGACTCCGAGTCGTCGGAGGGCGGCGATGATCAAACAGGCCGACGTCATCTTCGATAGAGTTCTAGAAGTCGATTCCTGTTTCGATATCGGAAGCCGCCGCCTGCGGCGGAGTCGGTCTCAAATAACAGATATTGGCGGGAGATTTTGCATCGAATTGGATCACTATTCATCCTCCCCGATCCGTCCCAGCTCGGTTTCGATTTCCTTGATGCTGGGCAAGGCAGGCGTCGAGCGGCTCGGGGCGCTGGCACCTTGAGAACTTCACCATCATCGCGATCCAACCGAGAAACGCCCCGGCATAACTTCCGAGGTGGATTGCCGCCACGCGGTTGAAAGCCGTGGTGTCGGCCACACCCATCGAGTCGAGCGCATCCCGCCAGTCGGGGCGATTTTCAAGGAGCGCAGGACCGACGAAGTAGCCAATGAACGCGGAAAGAATCGTGATCCCGACGATCACCGCCATGGCTTTCATCACCCGCTTTCCCGGCGACTCGAACTTCGGCAACGCAAGCCGGGCGAGAAACCAAGCGGCGATCAGCCCGACCCACCAAGTTGCTAGAAAGCCGATTTCAGCGACGAAGACCCGGGTGGGAAACCCGAACTCTGCGGCGCGAAATTGGTCGAATTTCAGCCGCGTGAAATACTCGGGAGAGATCGTGTAGGTGATCTGGTCGTGGAAGATGCCGAAGGTTCCGGCGAACAAGGCACCGGTTAGAGAAAGCCGGGCAGCCTTGCGCAGAACGGGCCAAGCAGCGGCGGGAAGGATGAATGATCTCACGCGTGGCGCGTGGTGAAGAAGATTTCCATCCGGTGGTGGAGATCGTCGTAGAAGCGACGCTTGATCGCTTCGAAAGCGGCGCGCTTATCGCTCTCAGCCATGCCGATGGACTGCTCTTCAAATCTCATTTTCTCGGCGAAGGATTTCTCCATTTCCACCAGCGAGTCGAGAAACTCGCGGGCGGCGCGGGTGTGCTCGACGCCATCGACGAGGGCGTTTTCCAAGCGTGGATTGCGAGTGACGGCGATTAGATTTCCGCTAGAAAGCTGCTCCATGTAGCGAGTGCGGCTTTGGCGGAACGCGCGGTGCTCGGTGTCGAAGGTGATTTCATCGCGGTCCACCAGCGAGTCGTACGGCCCGGGTTTGGTGAAAAATTTGACCATCAGCGGGATGGTGTCCACCAGCATGAACAGCAGGGTTAGAATGATGTAGGTGTAAAACGCGAACTGCCCGCCTTGGTTGCCAGCTTGGAACAGGGCGTGGAGCGCGAGCGTCTGGGTGAGGATGTCACGACGGGGTTCTGCGCGGATGGCTGCGAGGCGGTTGGCTTCCTCGGTGGCGACGGCAGCGAGTTCGCTTTGCACGCGGTTGAGTTCGGCGAGTCGGGTGTCGATCTGCTGCTTGATCGTTTCGCGGAGAGAATTTTGTTGGCTGACAAACTGGCCGGCTTGGTCGCTCTCGACCTTTTGCTTGAGGCCGGCCACGCGCCCGGCCTCGGTCTTGTTAGTGGCGGCGATTTCCGCCAGCTTGGATTCGAAGAGCTGGATGGCGGTGGCCTCGGCCTGGCGCGACTGGGTTTGGAGGGTGGCCTTCTCGGTGGTTAAATGCTCTAGCAGACTACCGAGACGTTTGGATTCCTCACGCCGCGGTTCGAGCTGGTCGGAGCGGATCGAGCGGGCGCGCGGACCTTCACCGCGCATCCCGGAACGCTGGCCATTGAGCTCGCGCTCGAACTCCGCCTGCCAGAAACCCAACTCAGTCTGGAGCTTGGCATACTGCGGTGAAAACTCGGTGGATTGATTTTCGATGACTGATAGCCGGTCGCGAAATGGCGCGGTGCCTTTGTCGATGGAGGTCTTGAGTTCGGTCTGTTGCTCAGCGGTGATGCCGGGAATGGCCGTCTTGGCATCGGCAGTTTCCTGAAGGAGGAAGCGGGCTTGGAACGACTCATTCCACTTGGCGCGCTGCTCGGCGAGCGCAGTTTCCAGGAGGGTGACTTGGCCGCGGACCTTCTCCTTCTCGCCCGCGAAGCCGCTGCGGACGACTTCGATTTCCGCTGCGCGGTCCTTGTCGATCACCGAGGAAATCGTGTCCCGGAACAACAGCAGCACGAGCGGATGCGCAATGGTGATGCCCATCAAAACCGCAACGACGAGGCGTAGAAAAAACTGCGAGAGCTTGCGGAAAAACGAAGCGTAAGCCCGGTATCCTGCGAGCAGCGCGCGGTCGATGGTTAGAATGATGAAGGCCCAGACGGCAGCGACCGGATAGATGACGCGGGGGTTGTCAGTGAGAGTCGAAAGGGCGTAGGCGCAAGCGATGAAGGCAAACGCGCAGGGCACCAGCACAGTCGCACCGAAAGCGACGTATTTCCGCTGCTCCCATGCTGGACATTGCTCAAGAGTCTCGGTGCCAGCGCCGGAAAGCCAGAAGAACGCGCGTTTGATGGAGTGCATGGGAGGTAGGGGAATGAATGTCGATGCTCTACTGTCTCAATCGGCGGCAAATTACATCTCATGATGGTGGTATGAAATCGCCGCCTACGGAGCGCTCCGAATTGTCAGCAAGTCCGGCATTCGCTAGGCGACGCGACCAAAATTGGGATGTTGCATTCGCCAAAGAAGCCACGTCCACGGTCAATACTGCGAATTTCCTGCGACTGACACATTCGGTTTGCTGCTCGAAGGTTGAGGTTGCCGGATGGGCCGGGACACCTAGTCTCCGGCAAATGTTGAACCGCTTTTACGGGGCTTTTGATACGGAACGGCGCTCGGGTGCCTGCGACGGTGCGGACTACCGGACGCCCTTTCAAATCGACCGTGACCGGGTGCTGCACACGCCGACTTTCCGGCGCTTGCAAAACAAGACGCAGGTATTCTGGAGCGGCGAGTATGATTTCTATCGGACCCGGCTGACCCACTCGCTCGAAGTCGCGCAGATCGGCAAGTCGATTTCCTACTGGCTCAAAACCCGGCCGGATGGTCCGCTCGACGACGATTTTTTCATCGACCCAGATCTGGTAGAGGCGATCTGTCTCTCCCACGATCTCGGGCATCCGCCGTTCGGTCACGCGGGCGAACGGACGCTCAATCACCTGATGCGCGGGCACGGCGGCTTCGAGGGGAATGCACAAACGCTGCGCCTTCTCACGGAGCGGATCTTCTCCGCGAAACGCAGCGGCATGGACCCGACGCGGGCGTTTCTCGATGGCGTGCTGAAATACAAATCGCTGTGGACCGAGTTGGGAAATCAACCGGAGCATCACTTCATCTACGACAGCCAGCACGTCTATCTGGACTGGGCGATGGGCGGCAACGATTTCCCACTGGAACTCACAGCAGGCAAGGCGCGGGACAAATTCAAGTCCATCGAGTGCCAACTCATGGACTGGGCGGACGACACTGCCTACTCACTCAATGATCTATCAGACAGCGTGCGCGCCGGATTTCTCAACATCGAGAAAATCGAAGCGTGGGCGGAGAAACACGGCGAACCCACTGGCGAGGCGACTCCGTTAGGTGATCTCATGAAAGCCATCCGCCGCAAGCGGGTGGATCCCTTCGTCGGCAAGCGGATCGGGAAATACATCCAATCCACCCGACTGGAAACGGACGTCAATTTCCTGAGCGCGGAGACAAACCGCTACCGCTACCACCTCGTCGTTGATGAAGCCATGAAAGCGGAATCAAGTATGTTCAAGGAGCTCGCGTTCGAGGTGGTTTTCCTCTCGCCGCAGTTGAAACAACTCGAGCACAAGGGCAGCCGGATGTTGCGACAGTTATGGGAAGTCTTGGGAGAAAGGTATATCTCCCAACAGAAAATCGACGGCCAGGATTTCCAACTTCTCCCCGCTGATACGGCTGCCGAAATCGCGGCGGCTCTGGATGAAGCCACCCGGGCACGCTTGGTCTGCGATTTTCTATCAGGCATGACCGATGGCTATGCGGCGCGGACCTACAAACGCTTATTCTCGCCAGACTTCGGCTCGATTGGGGATTTGATTGGTTAGCACGTGGCGGCGGTTTCCAACCGACATGCCATTCATCGGATAGAGGTTTGGCGGTTGAGAACCGCCGCCACGATTCACGTCGCAGCCGAGAGCTTCAGCACTCCCACGTAAGGCAAATTTCGATACTTCCCTTTGTAATCCAGTCCATAGCCGACGACGAATTCATCGCCGATTTGGAAACCCACGTAGTCGGCATTCACCTCCTCGGCCCGCACCTTGTCTTTGGCTAACAGCACAGCGGTGTGCACCGCGACCGCGCCTTCTTCGATGAGGCGCTCGGACACCGCGTGCAGGGTCCGGCCCGTGTCGAGGATGTCGTCTAGCAGTAAAACATGGCGCCCTTTCACCTCGGGGAAATGACGGTCTAGGAAATCGACCTTTCCCGAGCTTTCCATCCCACCGTGGTAGCTCGCGACATTGAGACACTCGATTTCCAAAGGCCGCGGCACGCGCCGGAGCAGGTCGGCGGCGAAGACCAATGCGCCTTTTAACAGGATGATCACCACCAGTGTCCCACTCGGGAAATCCCGCTCGATCTCAAGAGCCATCGAGTCGAGGCGCTTTTCGATCACCGCTTCATCTATCAAAATCCGTTCGATGTCATTGCGCATTCCGATGGAGTATGAATTCGGGAACCCACCGCCAAGCACCAATCGGGTGTAAATGAAAGTGTTGGGCAGATGTGGACTGCTCCGACATGTCGGAGCTTTAGACTTGCCGACATGTCGGCCAGTCTAAAGCGGGGACATGTCCCCGCAGTCCAAGCGCCCATCACAGCTCGCTGCGGAATTTCAAAATCCGCTCACCCTCGCGGTAGTAACCCAGCCGGTCGCGCGCATGGATTTCTAAAAACGCCGGATCTTCCCGCAAGGCCCGGTATTCGATCTGGTGGTATTCCCGGTCTGCCACGATGCCGGCCTCGCGTTCCTTCGCGAGTTTGAGCTTTGCCTCCAGCTTCTCTAACTCCCGCCGCTGCGGAAATGCAGTCGCCACCACCACGAAGCCGATGGCCATGCAGAACACCACAAACACGATCCGCCCGGCACCTTGGATCACCCGTGTCCGGGCTTCCAAGCGTGTCAGTCTGACTCCTGCCATGGATCGCTTTGCCATTCTTCTAAGCAGAGAAATCCCTGAAAACCCCGAATTGTCAAGCCAACTAAAGCTTCGAACCCACGCCCTAACATCTTATAACAGCATCGACTCCAGCTCATCCATGCTCCATCCCGCAGCGTCGCCCGCGCCGCTCTCGTCGATGGCGGATGCCAGCTCGCGCTTCTTGGCCTGGAGCCTAACAACCTTTTCCTCGACCGTCCCACGAGTGAGCAGGCGGTAAACCGTCACCGGTCGGACTTGCCCGATCCGGTGCGCACGGTCGGTCGCTTGGGCTTCCGCCGCAGGATTCCACCACGGGTCGAAATGCACCACCGTGTCAGCGGCAGTTAGATTGAGGCCGTAGCCACCCGCCTTGAGGCTGATGAGAAACACCGGTGGCCCGTCCGCTTGTTGAAATTTATCCACCAACTGCTGGCGGTTCCGGCTTTGGCCATCGAGCCGCAGACTGTCCCAGCCGCGCTCGGCGATGGACTTCTCGATCTCTAGCAACTGAGTGCGAAATTGGCTAAAAATAAGCATCCGGTGATTGCCATTCACCGCCTCTTCAATCAGCTCTAACAAACGCTGAAGCTTGGCCGAGCGGCGGGCGACTAACAATTGGTTAAACTTATCATTTCCCAGTAGCGCGAGGTCGCAGCACGTCTGCCGGAGCCGCAGGAGCGCGGTGAGCATTTGCATCCGTGCAGCCCCTTTATTTCCAGAATCTGCGATGGCATCCACCCGCTTGCGGCCTTCCACGAGGAGTTCTTTATAGACCGCTTGCTGGTCGGGACTGAGGTCGCAGTATTCGTCGATGAAGAGCTTCGAGGGCAGCTCTGGAGCCACTTGCTCTTTCGTCCGGCGCAGGAGAAACGGCGAGATTTTCAGCCGCAGCCGCTCGATCACGGCGCCCGGTTTTTCACCTGCCGTTAGAGGCTGCTCATAGCGGTCCTTGAATTCCTCGCGCCCGCCCAGCCAACCCGGCTGGATGAAGCGGAAGATCGACCACAGATCCTTCACGCCGTTCTCGATGGGCGTCCCAGTTAGAGCGATCCGGCATGTCGCCCGCAGTTTGGAAATCGCCTTCGCGTGGTCGGTGTCGGGATTACGCATCAAGCTGGCCTCGTCCACCACCACCGCGCGGTAGTCGCGCTTGAGGTGATAGGCCAAATCTCGGGCCAGCGTGCCATAGCTTGTTAGAATGACATCGCCGGGCTGGACCTTGGCTCGCTCCGCGTCCCGGCTCGCGCCATGGAGGATTCTAACCGTCCGCCCCGGCGCAAAGCGGGCAAACTCCGCCCGCCAGTTTCCTAGCAGCGACGCGGTGGCCACCACCATCACCGTTCCCGAATCAGTGCCGGGATCTTCCAGCACGCGCTCGATCAGCGCGATAGTCTGCACCGTTTTCCCCAAGCCCATGTCGTCTGCTAGCAGCGCGCCGCCGAAGCGCTGGACGCGGTCGAACATCCAGCCCGCGCCAAGCGCCTGATAGGGCCGCAACTCAGCCTGCAACGTGACTGGCGACTCGAAGGTGAATGAACGCTCCCCGGTTTGAGCCCCGCTGATTTTCTGCTGGATCTCCCGGATCAATTCTCCCGAGCGGGCCGACGCCACGTAATGCCCGTTTTCCTGCCGCAGATCGAGATCGGAAAACAGCGGGTCGATGACGTTGGCGATGTCGTTCGAGATCACTAACCGCCGCCCGCCCGCTGCTTGGCCCGAGCCTTTTCCGCCCATCAGTAGCCGCCGGATTTCCGCTGCGGGGATCGACACCCCGTCGCTTGTTAGAAATGAGAGATCGAAGCTCAACCAGTCCTCGCCCGAGCCGATGATCTCAATTTTCGGAGAAACCACCGCGACTTGTTTCTGCACATGGCCGAAGCGCTCGCCCTCAATGACCGTCCATTCCTTGCGCAGCGTCGGCAGCGATTGCGTGAGGAAATCCAGAATCGCTGACTCGCACTTCATCACCCACCGGCCGCCCGAAAAGTTCTCCACCTCGAAGCCCGCCCGCCCGAGTCGGCCTGCGGCTTTCTCCTCCCGCGCCAGATCCCGGACCTCGCAATGATCGCCCGTTAGACGGGGCAAGCCGGCCACTTTCCCCAGCCCCGGCGGCACCGGCGGCGCGCCACCGTAGCGCACGCTCAACTGTGCTTCCAAGTGCTGGAGCGAGCCTTCTAACGTCAACTCAAACGTCGCCGCAGCTTGGACAAAGTGCAGCGTGTCCAGCCACGACCCTTGCGGGAAATGCAGCCACTCCTGCCACGAATCGAGGCGCTCGAAAAATTGTGGAGTCGGAATCTCCACCGGTTTTCCCCGTGCGAGTTCCGTGAGTGGCCCGGCCAATTCCGGCGGCACACTCCCCTCGCCCACCCGCGTCACGGTCGTCTCACCGATCTGCCAGAACGAACCGCCGATTTCTAACCACGCTCCCGCATTCAAATCCGGCACCAGCCGGATCCGGTCTAGCAGGTGCTCGGCCTCGCCGAGTTGCAGTCGCTCACCCGCGCGGATCTCGATCAACAACCGATCCTTCCCCACCGCCAACCGCGGGTGCTCCGCGATGACTCCGAGAAATGCTGGGACGCGCGCTCCGTCCAGATTGAGGCTCAGGATTTCCTTGCGAGCCACGCCTTCCTTGGCCAGCCACGAGCCTAACCGATCATCGGCAGGCGAAATTTCCGCACCCGTGACTGCCGCCAAGGTGGCCGCGAGTCTGCCGCGTGCCAGGGCATCCCGCCAGTTCAGCGGCAGCAAAATCTGCCAAGCAGTCGCCACCACCGCCACCGGCTTGGGAGCCACAGCCTGCGGCGAAACAACCCTAACATTTCCTAACGCCGCCAGTCCGGTCGCCACCGCATGGCAGCACACCGCGCCGCTGCGTTGGTTGTCCGCGCATGGGCAGTGGGTGTCGATGTTGGTCGCGGATTTCATCACCACGCTTACACGCATCAGCCGTTTCCCGACTCGCACCGTGCCCTCCCAGCCGGACGTGCCAGCCTTGGCCTCACTAACAAGTCCGCCCTCGAATAGCGCCTTGCCCTCCTTGAACGCCTGCCACGAGGCCGCCGCTCTCAATATTGCTTCCGTCCACCCGCTCATTGTCGCGGCAGTGTTCCCGGAACCCGGCTGCGGCGCAACCCGTTAGCCGAAAAAGGAAAATGACAAAGGTGTCAGCGACGAGATTCACCACTGATTGCGCTGATTTTGACTGATTTAACTGAAAGAAATGGTAGTCACTCGACTCACCTTTTCGGTGAGCTTGTAATCCTCTCCAACCTCTTACAATCAGTTCAATCAGTGAAATCAGTGGTTACCCTCTTCCTTGTTAGAGTCAGCCCGCCCTCACAGAAATCCCGGAAATCCCGAGTCACTCGGCGGTCCCGCGAAATTTTGCACCAGGAAATTTCTCCAAACTTCGCGGCTATCCTCGGAGAGTGCGGCCGTCATCTTGCCGATGCATGGCTGGCAAATCAGCAACGGCAGCGGCCCCGTCACCAGCGACCCGCCGGAATCAAACAACGCGGAAATTCCAAATCCCTCCAACGTTTTCCTCGGCGCACAGCACGCGATGCACGCGCCGAACCGCTCCGTTAGATCGTGTGCCAGCATGAACTCCTTCACCCGCTCATCCCAGTCGATCTCTCGCTCCAAGAAATGCCGCACCGCCTCCTTCGAGTCTTCCGAAAGCTCATCCGTCACCCGATCCCGGCACGGCTGGCAGATCGCATATTCCAGCACACACTCGCCCCTGACGAACTCCTTGTTGACCAACCACGGCGCGTCGATCTCCACCAGCGGCACCTTGCAACACAAACAATGAGTGAACGCCCCGCCCGTTTCCTCCGAACCTAACCACTCGTCCATCGTGCGCATGGTGGAAATTTAACCGCGTCCGGCGGACCGATGGAATCGCAAAAAGCAGCGGGTTTTAAAGGTTTCCTGAGAATTCCGGTTGTAACGATTAGTTCGTTAAAGGCTGCGGGCAGAATGCCCGCGCCACAGTGGCTCGGGCATTCTGCCCGGAGCCTTCTCATGCGAATCCTCATAATTTTCAGACAGGCTTAATCTGGCGCTCACTCGAATGCCGATGCCCCCTTGACCACACGGATTCGCGTCCCACAGTCCGCCATGTCACAGACTATTTTAATGATCGGGGGAAACTCGGGGATTGGCCTTGCCACGGCGCGACTTTTGCAGGCTCGGGGGGACACGGTGATCGCCGCTGCACGCAGCGCCGGGCCGCTAGAGGAGCTGGGCATCCCGGTGCAAGCATTCGACGCCTTGAACCCAGGAGCATTGGTGCTGCCGCCAGTTTTGGATGGCTTCGTTTACTTCCCGGGCAGCATCACGCTGAAGCCGTTTCACCGGCTCACCGCCGCAGATTTCCTCAACGACTATCAGATCAACTGCCTCGGCGCGGTGTCCACATTGCAGGCCGCACTGCCTGCATTGAAGGCCGCCGGCTCGGCGTCGGTCGTTCTATTTTCCACCGTCGCAGTGGCGCAGGGAATGCCCTTCCACGCGTCGATCGCAGCGGCCAAGGGGGCGGTGGAAGGGCTGGTGCTATCGCTCGCCGCCGAGCTTGCGCCGAGGATCCGCATCAATGCCATCGCGCCATCTCTAACTGCCACGCCGCTTGCGGGAAATCTTCTGAACTCAGACGCGAAAATGGAAGCTTCTGCGAAACGCCACCCGCTCCAACAAATCGGCGATCCCAATGATGTGGCGGCACTGGTGGGCTTCCTCCTCTCTGCCTCGGCCAAGTTTTTCAGCGGCCAAATCCTCCGGCCAGATGGCGGGCTTTCCTCGATCCGCACGTTTTGAAATGCAGTCACTCGCCGCCTGTTTCGGCTTGCCGCAGCAGACCTCTGAGGGCGCCACCCGAATCTAACTTCCCCTGATGGACGCCACATTGATTTACCCACACCAGCTTTTCAAGAGGCACCCTGCGATCTCGAAAGGCCGGGAAATTTATCTAATCGAAGACCCCTTGTTATTTGGAAACGACCCGCGCTGGCCGACAGCGATGCACCGGCAGAAACTCATGCTGCATCGAGCGTCCATGCAGGCATACGCCGCCGAACTCGCAGTGGCCGGTCACCGCGTCCATCAGGTGGAGGTGCCAGATGGCTCGTCGCTCGACAGCGCCGACCTGCTAGACCGTGCGCTGCCCGCAGCCATCCGGGAAATCCACCTGGCCGATCCCGCCGACGACGTTCTAATCAAACGGATAAGGCGGTTCGCCATGAAGCGTGGCGTCCAGTTAGTCGTCCACGCCTCGCCGAATTTCCTCAGCCCACCCGATTTCCTGGAGACGCATCTGGCGTCGAAGAAAAAGCCGTTCATGGCGAAGTTCTACGAGCACCAGCGCAAGAGGATAAATGTGCTGCTAGAGGATGACGGCAGCGCCGTGGGTGGGAAATGGTCGTTCGATACCGAAAACCGGGCGAAGCTGCCGAAAGCCCACATTCCGCCGCGCGAGCCACTCACCCGAGGCAATGCCTTCACCCGTGAAGCCGCCGATTATGTGAGCCGCAAATTTCCCGACAACCCGGGGTCGCTCACACATTTCCGCTGGCCGGTCACCCGCAAGGACGCGGAGGCGTGGCTCGATCAATTCATCGACGAACGGCTGGCCAACTTCGGCCTGTATGAAGACGCCATCTCCACCGAGCACGCGACCATCTATCACTCCGCCATCACCCCGGCGCTCAATATCGGGCTGCTAGATCCGCAGGATGTCATCGACCGGGTGATGGCTAGGGCCGGCGAAATCCCGCTCAACTCGCTGGAGGGCTTCATCCGCCAAGTCATCGGTTGGCGTGAGTTTGTCCACGGCATCTATCAGCACCGCGGCAGCAGCATCCGCAGTGGAAATTTCTGGAACTTCGAGCGTCCCCTGCCGCGTTCGTTTTATGATGCCAGCACCGGCATCCCGCCAGTGGATCGCGTCATCCGGCAATTGCTCGACGACGGATGGTGCCACCACATCGAGCGGCTGATGGTGCTCGGGAATTTCATGCTGCTCTGCCGGATCAGGCCGGACGACGTCTATCGTTGGTTCATGGAGCTGTTCGTGGATTCCTACGACTGGGTGATGGTTCCTAACATCTACGGCATGTCTCAGTTTGCCGACGGCGGCACCTTCACCACCAAGCCCTACATCTCCGGCTCTAACTACATTCTAAAAATGTCCGATGAAAAAAAAGGCCCGTGGTGCCAAGTCTGGGACGGCTTGTTTTGGACCTTCATCGGCGATCACCTACCCTTCTTCCTCAAGAATCCTCGGCTCGCGATGATGGCGCGGACCTGGGAGAAAATGGACTCTCGGAAACAAGCGCAACACCGCAGCGCAGCAGAAGAGTTTCTCAGTAGCGGGGCGCTTTTTGGCTGTGTCGTTGGAGAATCGCGGCCCCGAGATGCAGCGCATCAACCAGATCAGCCTCTTCGGCGGCGTTAAGTGGACAGTGTCCGAAAAACTCGACTTAGTTCCATAAATCAGCTTGCCAAGCCGGGGAACTACTCCTAATTGTCCCGCCCCCGCACGCGGGAAATGAAGGCGAGGATAGCTCAGTTGGTAGAGCAGTTGGCTTTTAATCAATTGGTCCTGGGTTCGAGTCC
>JAYTLO010000292.1:0-38763 GCA_043729385.1 Akkermansiaceae bacterium | reverse complement strand
GTCCATGGAGATGGAGGCCATGGTCTTGAGCAAGGAGGCGAGCGTGCGGCTTTCGAGGATGTGGTAGCTCTTCGGCAGCACGTCGGCCAGGTCCGGGTTTTCCTTCTCGATGGCGCGCATCGCGTCATTGACGGCCTGGCCGACATTCGCGCCCTCCGGCAGGCTGAGGAGATGGGAGAAGCGGGCTTCATCCGGCAGATAGACGACGCCAGCCGCATGGAAGTCCGTGAGGCCTATTCTTCGACGGCTCAAAGACGGACCGCCCGGAGGTCGGTCCCTGCCGGGTCGGTCCCTGCCAGGTCGGTCCCTGCCGAGGTCGGCCTCGACTGCCACGAAGCGGACATCCGCGTAGCGCAGGAAGATCAGGCCGAGGACCGTGGGCGAGTATTCGGAAGGTTTCAGGTCGGCGCCGGCCCAGAGCTGATTGGCGGCGTCCCACAGGGTTTTCTCGAGAGCGGCGTGGGAGTCGTCAGCGGTGGCAGGTTCGGTCCAATGCATGAGGGTTGCGGAGGCTAACAACACGGTTCGAGACAGGAAGGAGAAAAACAGGCGTGGAAATGCCGAGGCGTGGAAGCAGTTCCCAGCAAGCTGCGCTAGACGCATGGACGAGGCGTCCATGCCCCCTTGCCGCTGGATCTCACCCCGTTTGGTATTGATCCAGAATTCTTCAGACGTCCTCGAGCCGGACGATGCTTTCGATTTCCAGCGGGGTGAATTCCCGGTTGCCCATGCTGAGCTTGAGCTTGGCGGCGGTTTGCGGGATTTTTTGTGAAACCAGGTAGATCATCCCCTCAAGTGGATAGGTTTCGCCGATGAGCTGCACGCGTACGCGGCGACCAATCATCACGCCGAAACGAAGCTCGAAGGCCCGTTTCTTTTCCTCCAACTCTTGCTGCCATTTCCGGTGTCCTTCTTCGGAGCCGTTGCCGGTTAGATCGAGTTCGCCTTGGTCGAAGTTCATAAGAGTGGGATGGAGGGATTGATGACATGGACTCCGGCGTGGATTTGCCATGATTCCGCGACGGTCTGCTGGTGTTTCGCTTCTTCACTGGCCGTTTCGTCGTCGATCATCAAAGTGATATTCATCGGGACCGAGCGGCACGGTATTTGTGCGGCTAGAAATCGTCAAGCGGTCGGGTGGCTGATGTTTTTAGGCTGTTTGCAAACGCAAAGCCGTGGAATAAGCTCTCGCCATGCCGAGAGAACGCGATCCGGACGAACCGAAAATCTATTTTTTGCCGAACTTGATGACGGCCTGCAATCTGGCGTGCGGATTTTTCGCGGTGCTGATGATTTTCAAGGGGCTCAATGAGGTGCAGAAGATTTCGGGCGAGCTGCCGCTAACCGCGAAGGAGTATTACGAGGTCTCCCACCGCTACTACGAATACGCGATTCTGCTGATTTTCGGCTCCTGCTTGTTTGACCTGCTAGACGGGCGGCTGGCGCGGCTCGGTGGCCAGGAATCGCCCTTCGGCCAGCAGTTCGATTCGCTTGCCGACATCATTTCCTTCGGGATGGCTCCGGCGCTGCTGCTCTCCCGCGCGGTGCTTTTCCCGCTGCCGAAGAACATCGGCTGGGCGATTGCGCTGATCTATCTAGTGTGCGGGGCGATGCGGCTGGCGCGCTTCAACTGCCTCGCGGCCTTGCCCAAGAAACCCGGCGCGTCTAACGATTTCCGCGGACTGCCGATCCCGATGGCGGCGGGATTCATCGCTTCGCTGACGTTTTTGCTGATCGATCTTTATGAGAACGACCACGAGATCGGCCTGTGGAAATATGTTCTGGCAGGCGCGATGTTAGGACTCTCGCTGCTGATGATTAGCGACGTGCGCTACCCGAGTTTCAAGAAAATCGGCTGGAAAACGCGCGGAAATCTGGGGGCTATCGTGATCGCGTTGTTGCTGGTGATCGCCATTGTGCAGTTCCGCTATGTGATGCCGGTGGCGTTGTTCAGCATCTATCTGTTATATGGTTTCATCCGCCCATGGGTTTCCCAAAAGCTGCGCAAGGAGCTCGAAGTGGACGAATTGGAGGAAGATCCGGCCGCTGCGAACGAGGCAAGGAAAGAAGTCTAACCATGAGTCCTCCGCAACGCCCACGCTGGGTCACCGTGTTGTTAGTGCTGCTGCCGTTATGGCTGGTGGCCTCAGGCGGCGGGGCGCTTTGGTATTATTTTCATCTGGAGAAGAAGCAGGCACTCGTCGAGCAGGAGCGATTTTCGCAGGCGGTCTCGACGCCGTTGATCGCGGATGATTTGAGGAAAATCGTGGAAGTCATCGGCGAGCGGAACGCGTCCTCGGAAACGGCCGCCGCGAATTTATCCCGGACGGCGGCGATGATCGAGGGGCTGCTAGGCCCGTCTAACACCGGCTACGCAGTCCGCAAAACGAAGGGACCGGCGGAATGGCCCATCCTCCAAGTGACGCTCGCTGGGAAAAAGCCGGATGTCCCACCGGTGTGGGTGATCACGTCCTATGACAGCCGCGCTGGCTCGCGCGGGGCGGAGGCAAATGCCAGCGGACTCGCCGCCACCCTTGCCGCCGCGCAATCGCTTGCCCGCGACAAGCCGCACGCGCCGGTGTATTTCATTTTCCTGCCTCACTCGAATGACCCGGAATCGCCGGTGGTAGAAACGGCGGCGAAATTCCTCGAAATGGCGAAACTGGTAGGACCATCTAAGGCGATCCTCTGCGTGGAAGCAATGGGCGCGGGCGAATCTTTGTGGCTAACATCCCGCGATGTGGCCGCTGCACCCCTCGCTCTCGTGGCTGGGCTAGGCGCGGTTTACGGCGCGGAAGTGGTATGTCTGGGCGACGATTCGGACCTCGCGAGCATCTTGTTTGAAATGAATCTGTCCGCCGTCCGGGTGGCGACTCGCCCGCTCGTCATTGCCAGCGATCACGACGGACGACTGCCATTTGCCCCCACGGTGGCGGCTTCCACTGGGCGGCTGATCGAGCTGATCCGCCGTTGTTCGTTGAAATAAGAGCGCAGATTGCCGGTTGCGGATTTCCCGAAGCCGTCCAAAATCTCAGCCAAGACGAATTCTGCCGCTTCCCTCACTTTCCATGCGCCCCACCGACCTCGACCCCGCCTTCATCTCCCACGCTCCCGGCTATTGGTCGGACGAAGATACCGCGAACTGGGATGATCACCGCTGGCAGCTCAGAAACCGCGTCGATTCTCTCGCCGATCTCGACCTGCGGCTCAATCTAACCGACGAGGAACGCGCCGGCGTCTTGCTCGCGGGGACCAAGCTGGCGATGTCGATCACGCCGCACTTTTTCAATCTAATCGACCGCGACGACCCGGACTGCCCGATCCGCCGCCAGGTCATTCCGCGGATCGAGGAAGGCTGGAATGCGCCGGAGGAAATGGCCGATCCGTGTGGCGAAGATTCGCACATGCCGGTGCCGGGACTGGTCCACCGCTACCCGGACCGGGTGCTGTTTCTAGTGACGGATCGCTGCGCTTCTTACTGCCGCTACTGCACCCGTTCACGGGTCGTGTCCGGCGTCGGCGAGCAACATTTGGAAACGCAGTGGGAGCCGGCTTTTAAGTATCTCGAAAAGCACACAGAGATCCGCGACGTCCTGCTTTCCGGTGGCGATCCACTGCTTTTCTCAGATGACCGGTTAGACAAAATTCTCACCCGCCTGCGGGCTATCCCGCACATTCAGTTCGTCCGCATCGGCTCACGGATCCCGATTTTCCTGCCGCAGCGGATCACGCCCGAGCTGTGCGCGATGTTGAAAAAGCACCACCCGCTTTTCATCTCCATCCACACGAATCACCCGCGCGAACTCACCTCCGAAGTGCGCGACGCGCTCGGTCGCCTCGCCGACGCCGGGATCCCGCTCGGCAACCAAAGCGTGATGCTGCGTGGTGTGAACGACAGCGTGGAAGTCCAAAAAGCGCTCGTCCAGAAGCTGCTCATGTGCCGCGTGAAGCCGTATTATCTCTACCAGTGCGACCTCATCAACGGCTCGTCGCACCTTCGGACTCCAGTCGCGGAAGGCGTCGCCATCATCGAAGGCCTGCGCGGCCACACCACCGGTTACGCGATCCCGCAGTTCGTCATCGACGGACCAGGCGGCGGCGGAAAAATCCCGATCAACCCGAATTACGTCGTGGACGCAGCCTCCGGGAAAATCACGTTGCGGAATTTCGAAGGGGAAATCTTCGAGTATCCCGATCCCACGCCGATCCCGGCAATGGAGTTAGAGAACCTGCATCAGCAAGCGCTGAGCCGCTCGATGTGAGCTGTGAAACCGGCCTTGCAGCTGTGGGACGCTTGATAGATTCTCCGCCCCGTGGAAGAACCTGATCTCACTCCGGCCGCGCACACCAATGACGGTTTTTTCAAAGCAATCTTCTCTAAGCCGGAACACGCCAAGGCGTTTTTCAAAAGTCACCTGCCACCGGCAATCACCGCGCACATCGACTGGGACTCCCTAACGGTTTTACCCGGCTCATTCGTCAAAGCCAGCCTGCAACAGGTGCATTCCGACCTGCTCTTCTCAGTCCGCCTCGGGGGGAGGGAAATCCTGCTCTATCTTCTTTTCGAGCATCAAAGCACGCCAGACCCGGCTATGCCTTTGCGGTTGCTCGGCTACGAAACCGAGATTTTCACCCAGCATCACAAGAAGCACGGCTTTCCACTGCCGCCACTTCTTCCCTTCGTCTTCCATCAGGGACCGGACGCTTGGAACGTCTCCACTGCCTTTGAAGATCTTTTCGAGCTTCCCGAGGAAACCTCCGCCGCGCTGCTTCCATTCCTGCCGAAGTTCCACCACGCGCTGCTAGATCTCACTCGCTTCGATCCCGCCACCGACGAGGACGACGCCCGGCTGCGTGCTGTGCTGCAATTGATGAAGCTTGCCCGGCAGAAGGAATTGTTGCGTTTCTTCCATTGGCTGGCCGCTTATTCAGCTAGAGACCTTCCCGATAACCTGCTGGGCCTGATGCTGCTCTACGCGCTCCATTCCGACAGCGATCTTGACGCAAAGAAGATTTATCATACCCTCTCCACGAACCCCGAACTTGAAAAGAATGCCATGTCTGTCGCCGAAAAACTGAAAGCCGAAGGCCGTGTCGAAGGCCGTGTCGAGGGCCAGCAAAAAGGACTTTGGATCGGCAAAATCCAGACTTTGGAAGAGTTTCTGGGTTGTGCCGTGAGTTCCAGCGAGGCATTAGCGGCCATGGCCATTGAGGAACTTGAAGCCCGCCATCGGGATCTGCATCGTGACTACGAAACGCGCTTTAAGCGTTGAGTCTCAGGTTTCCATCCAGTGTCGGTGACTCCGGCGTCTGAGCTACGCCCCATTCCGCTTGCGCTCCCGGTGCGGACTTCTAGCATCCCGCGCTTTCCAAAGCTCCGTTGCTCATGAACCGCATTTTCGTCGAAAAAAAGGCTGCCCACACCGCCGAGGCCCGCCACCTCCTGCACGACCTCCACGAGTCGCTTGTGCTGCCCGGCCTGACTGGCGTGCGCATCGTCCAACGCTACGACTGCAACGGACTGACCGATGACGAATTCCGTTCCGCCTCATGCCTGATTCTCTCCGAGCCACAGGTAGATTCCATTTCCCAAACCCTCGATCTAGCGGAAAGCGAGACCGCCTTCGCCGTCGAGTTTCTACCCGGCCAGTTCGACCAACGCGCCGACTCCGCCGCGCAGTGCGTCCAGATTCTAACCGGCAAGGAACGCCCGCTCGTGATTTCCACGAAGGTCATCATCCTCACGGGAAACCTAACTGCCGCTGAGATCCAGAGCGTCAAATCCTACGTCATCAACGCAGTCGATTCCCACGAAGTCCCCGTGGCGGCGGTTTCCAACCGCCAAGCCCCCACCACTCCTCCAGACGTCGCCATCCTCACCGGCTTCGCTGGTCAAAACCCCGCCACCCTCTGCTCCGACCTCGGCCTCGCGATGTCCGCCGAAGACGTGGCATTCTGCCAGACTTACTTCCGCGATGAGGAGAAACGCGATCCGAGCCTCACCGAGCTCCGGATGTTAGACACCTACTGGTCGGACCATTGCCGCCACACCACATTCCTAACAAAAATCGACAACGTCACCTTCGGCGAAGGCACGGAACCCGTCCAACGCGCTTGGCAAACTTACCTCGCCACTCGCAGCGCACTGGGTCGCGATGAAAAGCCGATCACCCTGATGGACATCGCCCTCATCGGCATGCGCGAGTTGAAAGCTTCCGGTGAACTCGACAACCTCGAAGTGTCAGAGGAAGTGAACGCCGCCTCCATCGTCGTCCCAGTTTCCATCGACGGTCGCCCCGAGGAAGAGTGGCTCGTAATGTTCAAAAACGAGACCCACAATCACCCGACCGAGATCGAGCCATTCGGCGGCGCGGCGACGTGTCTCGGCGGCTGCATCCGCGATCCTCTATCAGGTCGCTCCTACGTCTATCAGGCCATGCGAGTCACCGGTGCCGGCGATCCCCGCACCCCGTTTTCCGAAACTCTGCCGGGCAAGCTCCCGCAGAAAAAAATCTGCCAAGTCGCCGCCCGCGGTTACTCGTCGTATGGAAATCAAATCGGCCTCGCCACCGGCCAAGTCGCAGAAATCTATCATCCTGGCTATGTCGCCAAGCGCCTTGAAATCGGTGCCGTCGTCTCCGCCGTCCCGCGTTCTAACGTCTTCCGCGGCTCCCCTGCCCCCGGCGATGTCATCCTGCTCATCGGCGGTCGCACCGGTCGCGACGGCGTCGGCGGGGCCACGGGTTCTTCCAAGGAACACACCGACACCGCGCTTGAAAACTCCGCCGAAGTCCAAAAAGGCGACGCCCCCACCGAGCGGAAAATCCAGCGGCTGTTCCGCAACCCAGAACTCACCCGCAAAATCAAAATTTGCAACGACTTCGGAGCCGGCGGCATCTCCGTCGCCATTGGTGAAATCGCCCCGTCGTTAGAAATCAGCCTTGATGCCGTTTCGAAAAAATACGACGGCCTCGACGGCACAGAACTCGCGATTTCCGAATCCCAGGAACGCATGGCCATCTGTGTGGACGCCTCCGAGATCGACTATTTTATCGCCGAATCCGACAAGGAAAACCTCGAGTGCCGCCACGTCGCCAACGTCACTAACAGCGGCCGTCTCGTGATGACATGGCGCGGCAAAACCATCGTCAATCTCTCCCGCGCCTTCCTCGACACCAACGGCGTCCAGCAGACCGCGACCATCCACGTGGCGGCGGTTTCCAACCGCCAAGCCTCTCTCTTGACAGCTAGCATAAATTCCGTGATTGGAACCACCGACCTGAAGCCTGAGAGACAAGTCGATAAAAAGGGAGCCGATCTAAGCAGACTTGCTCTCTCACAAATTCTCTCCTCCCTCAATGTCTGCTCCCAAAAAGGCCTTGGCGAGATCTTCGACGGCTCCGTCGGCGCGGGCACCGTGCTGTGGCCCTTCGGAGGTGAGCGGCAACTCACACCGCCGGACGCCATGGTGGCCAAGCTGCCGCTGCTAGAAGGCGATACCGACGTTTGCACTTACATGAGCTGGGGCTTCAATCCCGAAATTTCCTCAAACTCGCCCTTCCACGGCGCCCTTTACGCCGTCACGGAATCCGTCTGCAAGGCGGTGGCTGCCGGCGCACGCCTCTCGGATATCCGGCTAACCCTTCAGGAATATTTCCCGAAACTCGGCAACGATCCCACTCGCTGGGGCTTGCCGTTCGCCGCGTTGTTAGGTGCCTACCAAGCGCAACACTCGCTCCGACTCGCCGCCATCGGTGGCAAGGATTCCATGTCCGGCTCCTTCAACGAACTCGACGTCCCGCCGACGCTCGTCTCTTTCGCTCTCGCACCCGGAAAAGCCAGCCTCGCTTTGTCGCCCGAGTTCAAACAACCGGACTCGACCATCTCGTTCTTGGAAATTTCCCGCGACGCGGATCACCTTCCGGATTTCGAAGAACTCAAGCAAGTCGCCGCAGCGCTCTATCAGCTCAATGTGGACGGGAAAATTCGATCACTCCATCACATCGGGCAAGCGGGCATCGCCGCCGCGCTTGCGAAGATGAGCTTCGGCAACCACCTCGGCGCGGAAATAAACACAACGCTCGACCTCACCCGCGAGCGCTACTTCGCATTCCTCATCGAGCACTCCGAGCCGCTACCGGCCGAGTTCAGTGCGCTCGGACTGGGCAAAACCACCGCCACCGCCACGCTTGTCCTTAATGGCGAAGCTCACACTCTCACCGAGCTCCAAGACGCCTGGACCGCGCCGCTTGAGCTGATTTATCCGACCCGTGAAGAGATCGAAGACAGCGGATCGGAGATGATGGATGTCCCGCTCTTCTCATCGCCCGCGATCCGCTATCCCCGATCACCGATCTCAAAGCCGAAGGTTTTGATCCCCACCTTCCCCGGCACTAACAGCGAGTACGATTCCGCCAAAGCCTTCCGCGAGGCCGGCGCCGATGCCGAAATCCTCGTTTTCAGAAACCTCTCCGCCAGACACATTGAGGAATCTCTAACCGCCCTCGCCACCTACATTCGCCAGTCACAGATCTTGATGTTTCCCGGCGGCTTCAGCGCGGGCGACGAACCAGACGGCTCAGCCAAATTCATCGCCACCATCATCCGCAGCCCGCGCGTGGCGGATGCCATTATGGATCTTTTAAAAAACCGCGATGGCTTGATCCTCGGGATTTGCAACGGCTTCCAAGCCCTCGTCAAAACCGGCCTCGTGCCCTACGGCGAAATCCGCGATGCCGCCGAAGAGGCACCCACCTTGATCCATAACTCGATCAGCCGTCACATTTCCTGCTACGCCCGCACCCGCATCGTCAGCACGCTCTCGCCGTGGCTGGCTAACAGCACTGTCGGCGAGATCCACCGCATCCCGCTTTCTCATGGCGAGGGCAAGTTCCACGCATCCGCCGCCGTCATTGCCGGACTCGCCGCCAGCGGTCAGATCGCCACACAGTATTGCGACGCAAGCGGCGTGCCCTCCATGGACAGCACAATCAATCCTAACGGCTCGCTAGCTGCCATTGAGGGCATCACCAGTCCGTGCGGTCGCGTATTTGGCAAAATGGCGCACACCGAGCGAGCCGGAACGCGGGTGGCCATCAACATCCCAGGATCCAAGGATCAGCCGATATTTAGAGCGGGTAGCGCATATTTCAAGTGAGCAATTTATCGCGCAAAAAGGATTAAAAGTGGCTATTTTGAGTAAATTATTGCTCACTTCATTTTAAAAGAGTTGCAAAGAGAGCAAACTTCTGCTCAATTCACGTCGAATTCACTGAATTTGAGCAAATTTTTACTCAAAATGATCCGACTGCTTTCCAATCCACAGATCGAGCAAGAGCTGGGCAAACGCCTGAAACGCAAACGGCTTGATCTTAATCTCAGCCAAATGGAAGTCGCAACACGCAGCGGCTTTTCCAGACGCACGATCACCGCCATCGAGAATGGCGAAGGCTCCACGCTCACCACTCTGATCGGCATGTTGCGGGCACTCAATGCCTTGGACACCTTGGAAGAATTCCTGCCGGACCCAGGAATCAGCCCGCTGGCCCTCATGAGATTGCAGGAAGAGCCGGTGAAATACTCCTCCAAGCCACGCAGAACAGCCGCCCCCACCCCTTGGAAATGGGGTGATGAAATGTGACCCTCCGAGCACTTGAGATTTCCCCATGACTTCCGCAATCATCCAACTTTACGACACCTCCATCGGCGCAGTGTCCTGGGATCCTGATCGCGAATTGGGAATCTTCGAATACGACCCTGGCTTTCTGGGCAGTGGCATCGGGGTTGCCCCTATCACCATGCCGCTCGGACCGGGCCGATTTTCGTTCCCCAATTTATCGCGGGACACGTTCAAGGGACTGCCGGGACTACTGGCAGATTCGCTGCCAGATAAATTCGGCAATCTGCTCATCAACCAATGGCTGACCCGGCAAGGACGCAGCCCCGAATCCTTCGATCCTGTGGAGCGACTTTGCTACTTGGGAACCCGGGCGATGGGAGGCTTGGAATTCCAGCCCACCCTATTGGCAGATTACCCGCCGGAAACTCTGCACTTGGCGGCACTGGTCCAGCTCGCCAACGACGCACTGGCTTCCCGCGAGAGCCTGCACGCCAATCTTTCCCAGCCGCCGGAAGCACTCGCGACGATCCTCCGCGTCGGCACGTCCGCAGGTGGCGCACGGGCCAAGGCGGTGATCGCCTGGAACCCAATCACCGGAGAAATCCGCTCAGGCCAAGTCCCTTTCGCGCCCGACTTCGAGCCATGGCTGTTGAAATTCGACGGAGTTTCCGCCAACCACGACAAGGAACTCAACGACCCACTCGGCTACGGGCGCATCGAATACGCCTATCACCTGATGGCCCGCGCCGCCGGGATCACGATGAGCGATTGCAGGCTGTTAGAGGAAAACGGCCGGGCTCATTTCATGACCCGCCGCTTCGACCGCGGCCCGGACGGAGAGAAATTCCACATGCAAAGCCTGTGCGCCATCGGCCACTTCGATTTCAATCTAGCAGGCGCTTACTCCTACGAGCAGGCATTCCAAATCGCCCGCCAGCTTGATCTGCCGCAGGCGGACCTTACCGAGCTATATCGCCGTGCGCTCTTCAACATCATCACGAGAAATCAGGACGACCACACCAAGAATATCGCCTTCCTGATGGACCGTAGCGGCGACTGGCGACTCGCACCCGCCTACGACTTGATTTACGCCTACAACCCGACCGGCGCGTGGACCCACCGCCACCAAATGACACTCAACGGCAAACGCGACGACTTTCTAACCAGCGACCTGCTGACCGCTGGTGAAGCCGCCAATCTCAAGCCCCCCAAGGCCAAGGCCATCCTCCGTCAAGTGCGTGCCGCCGCCGCGAACTGGCGCAATCACGCGGAATCCGCAGAAGTCTCCGCCCCGTGGACTCAGCAGATCCAGAGTGATCTGCGGCTCGATCCGCCGAGCTAACTGATGTGGCATCACCACCACGATTCCATCTGCACGCCCCAGCTCCAACCGGAGGATTGATTGGAATACTCTGGCCCGGCGATCTCGCCCTCAAGCCCGTCGCTCCACAGGCTGTAGGTGACGAATGCCCGCAGCACCGGGCGGCTGAAAAATTGATCACCCAGCGAGACTTGCGGTGCCAACGTGATTTTCCCAAGACTACCGCCGGGACCGGCGGCGGTCTCGGAAACCCAATCCACGCCGAATTCCAGTGCCACATTGAAGGCATCGGAGAAAAACCAAATTGGTCGGATCCCGCCGGACAACCAGTCCTGGTCCGGCACATTCTCTCCGAAATCCGTGTGCTGATAGATCACGGCGCCGCCGATGGCAAATTCCTCAATCGGCTTCACCACGACTTGATCCGTCAACCGGAACCGCCACGATTCATTCGGGTCCGAACGGATGTAGGTGCCGGTCGAATCGGTGAAGGTTTCAAAGCCGGATGTGAATGTCTTCGCCGGGCCGGTTCCGATCTGGACGGACAGCTTGTGCAAGCTTTCCTTATCGAGAAATCCCGTGTCCGTGCGCACAAGACTCAAGGCCACGCCTTGCGAATCCGGCCCACTAACTCCATCTGCGTCCACTCCCGAATCCGCGCGCGAATAGATCAGCCCCACTTCCCCGATCCCTCCGAAAAACGGCCAGTCGTAGTATCTCAGATCGTAACTCGATTTGCTGAAACCCGCCTGATTCAAGGGGTCGGGAAGATTCGTGCGGCTGTAAATTGCGCTCTCGTCACCGCCGCCGATCCATGCAAATGACAGTTGCCCGTTGCCCAAAGTGAGATCTTCGATGCCCGCGCCGCCACCACTCATATCCCAAAAATAATAGTCATTGATATGGATATCGTGACGCCGATAGAACCGGTTTCCCGCCCAAATCTTCGCATCCGCGAATTCTGGAATCACGTTGGTTAGAGAGGCCCAGGCTTCGGGTGATGAGAAATCGGTGGCGGGTCCCTTGCCGTAGCTTGAGTATGGATTGTAGTAAGAGAGCCGGTAAACCATCCGCGCGACCGGGTCGTCTTGATTGATAGAGTCCCCACCAGCGAACACTCCGGCCGGGTAAAACGTCTTGGCGAAGGCAAGCTCGCCGTAGTTTTCCGCCTCGTTGCCCAAGCGGTATTTGCTCACGCCAGGAATCCCGAACGCCTGCTGCGCTCCCCCCTCGTTGGCGCGTCCATAGCCGGCGCGGAAATAGCCGGTGATGTCCAGATATCCTTCGAGCACGTCCTCCACCCGCTCGGCAAGCAAATCCCCGTCACCCGTCCTGCCCGCGAAATCCCGGGTCTCAGTGTCTTGCATGAAGCGCTCGTCCACCTTCCGCCTAAGTGCTTGTTGCCCGAGGCGCGCCGCTGCTTCCCGCCGCTCCGCCGCGACCAGCGCCTCGTCCTGCGCCAACGGTCCCGGCCCCACCGCGGCAGAGTCTTCGATCGGAGCCGACCGCTTCGGCGGCGCAGTGGATCGCCCGGCCGCAGGCCTTGTCTCCAGTTCGCGAATCCGGGATTCCAGCAAGTTGATCCGCTTTTCGTAATCGCCGCGCAAGACGTCCAACTCCTTCCTAAACTCCGCCGCATCATTTTGCGCCCCTGCAATCATTGCCGATCCGACCAACAATCCAACCGATGGGAAAACTACCAATTTCACACTAGCCAAAAGCCATTCTTCCTCTCAGAGCGTCAAGCGGAAATCTGATAGGAATAAATCTCGGCTTCCAACATCGATCCGCCACGATGCATGTTCACGCTCCCCTCGATTCTACAACAACTTAGTCAAAAGGACCCCAGCCACTCTGATCCCGGCCGCGGCCAACCGGAAGCCAGCATCCCGCAAGGCCCAGAACCCGCCCGGCCAAATCGCACCATCTGCGATGGCAAGCCCCCTCGCGCCCAAATCCAGCCTTCAGAAAAAATCAAAGAAACACCTTGATTCGCTCTCACGCTACTGGCCCAGCCACTGAAGTCCAAATCCGAGGCGAAAAATTTCCGCCTCAACCCTCATTTTTAACCGTCAAGAAGCGACCTGCGAGGGATGGACCACGCAAGATCGCCCACTGCGGATCTCACGGAACCTTGTTTGCAACGAGGCGGGTGAAGAGCTTGCCTGCAGGTCCGCTGATGATGGTGGTGGTGACGGTGACTGGTCCGCTGCCGGCTGCGGCGATGGTGGCGGTGGTGCCGGCGATGTTGGTTTGGCCGGTGGCCTTCCATTCGGTCAGGTCGGTGGACCATTGGTAGCTATAGGAAACATTGCTGGCGATGGTGGCATTGAGCGAGTGGGAAAAGCTCGCGGAGCTTGGCGTCGCGGAGATTCCCGTGAGTCCGGCGCTTGCAGTGTTCGGATTCGAACCCAAGACGTTTTCTACGCCGTTAGGGAGTCCGTCCCCATCAGAATCGGTGATGAAGCCGGTGGCCGGTGCGTTGGCGGCAAGCCATTGGGCGAAAGGGTCGGCGCTGGCGGAAACCACGCGAAAGTTATCGATGCTGAAAACTGCGGGTGAAGGCAGGCCCGGGAATCCCGTATTATCGATCATGAATTCAAAATAGCTGCCCGCGTTGCCGGTGTTGTTGCGGTAGTCGTTTAGCGCAGCCATGAAGGAGGGGTTGGTGCTGTAGGTCCAGACGAGGGTGCCGCTTACATCGGTGCTGGCTGCGGCGTCGATCGTGATATTCGTCGAGGTAGCTCCGGCGTACCCGAGTCCCCCGGCATCGGTATTGACGAGGAGGCGGAAGTTGAATGATGGCGAGCTGTCCAACGAGTTGTCAGCGGCGAAGGAGCGATAGTCGAGGTTCAACGAGGTGCCGGTCGCCAGCGCAGCGAGGAAGGCCGATTCGCGCGACAGGCCATCGGTTTTGGCAAGGCCCGTGAAATTTTCCGTGATCGGTGAGGTGATCTTAAACTGGCTATTTCCGGGCAGGGTCCAGAATTCCCCGACCGTCGCAGACGCGCCACCATTCGCGGAGAAGGGGACGGTCTGGATGGCATCGAAATTGTTAAAAACGGTGACCTCGGGAATCACCACGTCAGACGAGACGATGCGGAGGTTATCGAGGCTGAAAACCGCAGGCCCGGGCAGGCCGGGGAAGCCCGTGTTATCGATGATGAGTTCGAAAAAAGATCCCGCATTACCGGTCTCGTTGCAGTAGGCGTCGAGCGCGCTGAGGAAGGCGCTGTTCTCGCTGTAGGTCCAGACCAGGGTGCCGTTGGCGGAGACGGTGGCGGCGGCGTCGATCGTTACATTAGGCGAAGTCGCGCCAGCGTAGCCGAGCCCGCCAGCGTCGGTATTGACGAGCAGACGGAAGCGAAACGAAGGCGAGTCCGCCAGAGTGTTGTCGGCGGGGAAGGACCGGTAGTCGAGGTTGAGCGAGGTTCCGCTAGCCAGCGCGGTGAGAAAAGCGCTGTTTCGGGGAAAGGACGTGGTCGTGGCAAATTGGGTGAAATTAGGGGTGGTGGCGGAGGTGATTTTGATCTGGTTGTTTCTGGCCAGGGACCAAAACTCCCCGACCTCCGTAGTGGCTCCGCCGATGGCGGTGAGGGGGACGGTCTGGGTAGCGTCCCAGTCGTTGAGGACGGTGATGACCTCGGCGGATGCGGGTAGCCCGAGGGCGACGATGGCGATGATGTGATGGATGGTGTTCATGGTTTTTGTAGGAAATTAGTTGGTGCCGTTATACCACCAGCGCCATTTGCCGGCTGGGGACGAGGTGTCGAGATCCTTGCGTTCGAGCATGACCACGCTGCCGCTGAATGTGACGGCTGCGGCCCTGCCGTTGTTCCGGTAGGCAACGGCCGCAGTGGGTCCGCCGCTTTGGTCGTGTGCGACGGATTTCCAGGCGTTCCAATTGTCCGGGCTCACCCACCAGTCGTTGGAGTCCATGAATGCGACGGTGGTTTCCGGCCGCTGGATGTGGTCGATGCGCAGAGACAGATTCGTTTGGTTTCCCCAGAAATAGGCGCTGCCGCCGTTTCCATTAGGGACCTTCGAACAATTGTAAGCCAGCCTCGCGGATGGGGCGGAGAAACCGGAACGGAAGACCTGCGGCAGGGTGGTGGTTTCCGACGTGACGCCCACACAGCTTAGGAATTCGGAATTCCAGCACCAACCATCTGTCCAAGCCTGGCCGTCGAAGGTCTTCACATAACTGCCATTGTGATCCGTGGCGTAACTGGTGTTCGCGATCTGGAGTTGCCGGAGATTCGCGACGGTCTTCGTCGTCCGGGAGCTGTCGATCATCCGGCGCGCGCCGGAGAATCCCATGACGGCCAAGGCCGCGACGATGACGATGACCACCAGCAACTCCACGAGCGTGAAGGCCGCCGGGGTGCTGCGAAAATGGAATCGGGTTGGGTTTGTCGTCACAGGTCGTCGGGATTTGAGGCCTCAAGCTACCGGCCTCCGGAGAAATGGCTATAGTCCTAAGTGACTAGCACTGCTGGCTGACGTGGCTTGTGTATCCGCGCTTCTTCATGACTATGATTTCACCCATGCCCGCCGCGCGCCGTCCGTGCCTGTTCTTTCCCTTGCTCACCGCAGGCGGCATCATGCATGGCGCGGCAGTCGCTGGACCGCCACAGATCGAGATCAGCCGGGTGAGAGCCCTTACTAACAGCACCGACGAATCGTTGGCAGCGCGGCTCATCGGAGTCGTCAATTTCATCAACATCGAAGGGACGGCGATCGCGCTCCAAGATGACACGGGCGCGATCTGGGTCACCCTCCCGGAACGGGAGATCCCCCGGGTGAAACTCGGCCAGAGAATCGAAATTACCGGCCATTTCACCAAGGGAAGATTTGCCCCGGACTTCACGGCTGAAGCGCTGCGGGTCATCGACGAGCCAGGCTTGCCGCAGGCCGTCCGGGTGACGGGCAGCGCCCTTTTCAGCGGTGCGTTTGATTGTCGGTTTGTCGAGGTGTCCGGCATCGTCCGCGCCGTTCTGCCGTGGCCCGACGCCAAGGATACCGCGGCGATGGTGCATCTCGATGTGGAAGGGGTGCGCGTGCGCATTCTGACACCGCCCGATCAGTTCGAGCGGTTGTCCCCCTTGGTCGATGCCGTGGTGCGCGTGCGCGGGATGAACGCGGTGGCCGTTAATGTCGGTGGGCAAATCCTCAATGTGCAGGTGCGCGTGGCGGATGCGGCGTTGATCGAAATCATCGAGCCACCGCGCGACGGGGCGGGTCTTCCGCTAACAGCACCAGGGAAGTTGCTGGCGCATCCGGTCAACGGATTTCCCGGTCACCGGATCCGCACCCGCGGCACGGTAATCGGATCGCGCCGCGGGGAATGGGTGCAGGTCCAGGACGAAACCCACGGCGTCCGCGCATGGACGATGACGGCGGGCGAGTTGCCTCGTCTCGGAGCGATGGTGGAAATTTTGGGCTTCCCGGTGACCGGTCCATTCAGTCCGCAGATCGAGGACGCAGAGTTCCGCGATCTCGGAATGGGTGCGGCGGCTGAACCGACGGTGCTGCATGAAAATGACGACGCGAAGTCCAGCGACGGCCGCTTGGTGCGAGTGGTTGCCCGGCTAGTGGAAGCGCAGACCGACGCCCGCCCGGCGCGATTGCTGCTGGAGCGTGGAAATGTCCTGTTCGCCGCGGAATTTGCGGACCCGGTGCCCCGTGAGTCACTGCCCGCGACACCCGGTGCCATCGTCGAGGTGACAGGGACCTGCGAGGTTTCCGTGGGCCTCGAACATCAGGATGCAGGCTATCCGAAGGCACAGGAGTTCATGATACACCTGCGTCAGCGTAGCGATGTCCGGCTCGTAAAACCGGCACCTTGGTGGACGCCCGTGCGACTGGCTGTAGCGCTTGTCAGCACTGCTGTAGCGCTGGTTACGTTGCTGTTTCTCGCGGGCCTTCTGGGGCGCAAGAACCAACGCTTGGTCGCCGCCGAAGGCGAGCTAATGGTCGCGCGCGATGCCTTGGCTCGGCGGGTGGAAACTCGCACCGACCAGCTCCAAGCTCAACTCGTCGCGCGGCGCGACGAATTCGCCGAATACTCCGCAGTCACCGCCGAGCGGAACCGGCTCGCCCGCGATCTCCACGACTCGCTCGAGCAAACCTTAGCCGGTGCTGCCCTCCGGATGGACGCGGCGAATGACCTCCTTCCGGCCGGTCTGGACCCCGCCCGGCGGCAAATGGAAAAAGCCGTCGAACTCCTTCGTCTGAGCCAGGCCGAAGTCCGACGCACCGTTTGGGGTCTGCGCTCTCTCGCGCTGGAAAAACGCAGTCTGGCTGACGCGCTGCGCGAATCCGCCCGCCTCCTAACCGAAGACACCGGCATCTCCGCGACACTCGATCTCCACGATGGCGACACCGGCCTCTCCCCCGAGGAGGAAAGCGAGCTCCTCAACATCGCCCAAGAGGCCATCGCCAACGTGCTCAAGCATTCCCAGGCCACGTTGTTGGGAATCGCCCTGCGGCGGGAGGGTTCCACCGTCACCCTCACCGTAAAAGATAATGGCCGCGGCTTCGACCCCGCCGCCGAGCCCGTGGAAGATGGCAGGCCGCACTACGGACAGCGCGACATGCACGAGCGCGCGGATATGCTTGGAGCCACCCTTATCGTCGACTCTCAACCCGCCGCTGGAGCACGCGTACACGTGATTCTCCGCCCGGCCACCTTGAACTCCCTATGATCCGCATCCTCATCGCCGACGATCACGAGCTCTTCCGTGAAGGTTTGCGCGCCGTGCTCGACCTGCGCCCGGACTTCCGCGTCATCGCCGTAGCAGGCACCGTAGCGGAGGCCATCGCAGCCCACGGCACCCACCTGCCGGATGTGACGCTGCTTGATTTACAAATGCCCGACGGCACTGGCATCGACGCCCTCAAAGTCATCCGCGCCACCCAGCCGGATGCCCGGGTTTTGATGCTCACGACCTTCGATGGTGACGAGGACATCCACCGCGCGATGACCGCCGGAGCAAGTGGCTATTTGTTGAAAAGCATTCCAAGTTCCCAGCTCGATACCGCTGTCAGAGCCGTCCACGAAGGACGCCAATATCTACCGCCGGCGGTCAAGGAGCGCCTGGCCGAGCGCGCGGCATTCCAAGCGCTGACCGGCCGAGAGCTGGAGGTCGTGGAGCTGATTGCCCGCGGACTATCCAACAAGGAAATCGCCCGCGTGCTCACCGCCAGCGAGTTCACCATCAAGGCCCATGTTAGGAATATCCTCGCCAAGCTCGGTGTCGAAGCCCGCACGGAAGCTGCCATGCTCGCGGTGCAGCGGGGACTCATCCAAATCTAATTCCATGAAAACCGTTATCCTATTGTTAGCCACCGTTACCCTTCATGCGGAAACGCCGCGCGATCCGTGGCTCCGTCCCTTCGCCAGCAACAGCATCTGGAACATGCCGATCGGTAGCGAGGCGAGATACGTCCCAGCAGGCCTGACCGCGCCCCCAGGATTCTCCGTGGACGAGGTAATCTTGCTCCGCGTGGCGCCGGACGCCCCGGAGCGGCAGCTATTCGCACCGGCGAGCTGGGAACGCCGGGCGGGTGGGACCATGCATCTCCCGTCGGTTAGAATCAACGATCAGGACACCGTCCCGGATGCCCGCCAGTATTGGACGCCCAATTATTGCTCCGCCTTGCTGATGCCGGACAACCGGACCGTGCGCCACCTCGGACCGCTATGCAGGCCGGAGCCGGGAGGTCCTGTCTTCGCCTTCACTTTCGGCGAAAGCGATCTCCATGGCGACGGCATTCTGGGCAGCCACGGCGGCAGCCAGATGAGCGCCCTTGGAGGCAGCGTGCGCCTTGGCGAACTCAGCGGTGACGAGCCTGTTAGTCATGCGCTGAAAATCATTATCAACTGCGCGAAATTCTGTCAATTCGACGAGGTCCACAAGGGCTTTCGCTGGCCCGCCGCCTGTGCGGACAGCTACGCGGCTGGGAATTACAAAGGCACGAACAAGGCCGTTCGCATGGGCAGCCTGCTCGCACTGAAACCGGAACTCAAGGCCGCCGAACTGGCACTCAAAACTCCCGTCGGCCGGAAGCTTTTCCACACCTTGCAAGACTACGGTGCCTACATTGTTGACGACGCGTTGCATGATTATTTCTACCTCGCCGCTGAACGGGGCGTTCAAGAGGAAATGGCAATCAAGTTTGGATACAAGTTCGACGATCACTCGAGCGATCTCAAAGCCGACATCGACCTGCTTCTCCCGCTGCTCCATGTCGTGGACAACAACGCGCCGGACCGCATCGGCGGCGGTGGACATCCCCGCCAACCGCTGGCCCCACCCTTGGCGGAAATGCCCGCCGGAGAAGCGCCCAAGAACATCACGCCGCCGCCGGTTTCTCGCTTCGCGCTGGTGAATCCACAGATGACCCACGGCGACCCGCGCCCGGAAGCGTGGGGCAGCGACTGGGGTCTCGAAGGCAAGGCAACGGTCACCCGCGACACGCAGGTCTATCATTCCCCGCCATCTTCTTTATGTATCACGAGCCTCGGTGGAAACGTCCAAGGCCATGTCGCGCAGACCTTCGACGCCTCGGGGAATCAGCGCCTCCGTGTCAGTGGCCGGGTGCGGGCCGACGGCGGGGCCAACGCGCTGTTAGCCGTGCAGAGTTACACCGCAGATTGGCAGGGAATCTCGTTGCAGGTGCTTGGCAACAGCATGACCGGCATGGACTGGAGCGAAGTCGCGGGCGAGGTCACGCTGCCGCCGGATACCGCCCACGTCGGCGTGCAGCTCATGCTTAACGGGACCGGCAAGGCCTGGCTCGACGACGTGAGTGCCGAACCGTCCGCGTCGGAGAACCCCGCCCCGCCGAATAGGACAACCGCCACCCCAACGAAAGCCAAGGACTCCAGCGATCCCGCCGAGGGCTACTATCCTGACCATCCGGACGCGTGGCGCCAAAACGCCGCCAGCCAGATCGAGCGCAGCAAGCAGGGAAACATCCCGCTGATTTTCCTCGGCGATTCCCTCACCCAAGGCTGGAGCGGACAAGCTGGCTGGACCGAGCGCTATGCAAAGCTCGGAGCCGTGAACTACGGCGTTGGCGGCGATGGCACGCCGCAGGTTTTGTGGCGCATCCGTGAGGGCCTGCTAGACGGCATCCAGCCAAAAGTCATTGTGCTGTGCATCGGCGTGAACAACATCTGGCCGGGGTTTGACGCGGCGGACACCTTGAAGGGCATTGAAACGATCGTCGCGACGATCCGCAGGAAATGTCCGGAAACAAAGGTGCTGCTCATCGGAAACACCCACCTCGCTGACGACCCTGTCCACCGGGATCGAGTGCGCGCCATCAACGCCGGCCAAGCAAAACTTGCAGATGGGGAACGCGTCCAAATCATCGACTTCAGCGAAAAAATGCTTAAGCCCAACGGCAGCCTGCTCGAAAACTTTTACGCAGGGGACAAGCTGCACCTCAGCCCGGCGGGCTACGAGTTATGGTCTCGGGAAATGGATAGCGTCCTGTTCGGAATGCTGAAATGATGGGATTCGATTGCAAGCGGGTCTTCGCAACTCGAAGCGCCTCGAGCGAAGCACTCCAAGATGATTTGCTGCCGGGAAATGGGTCAGGGCGCAAATCTTGACAAAATTGAGATCACATTTGGGAAATATCGAGGGTCGCACGGGGTGGCGCGTCCATGCTTGGGTGTTGATGAAGAATCATTTTCACCGGCTGCTGGAGATGCCGGATGCGAATTTGGTTTCTGGGATGAGACTCTTGTTGGGATCGTTTGGGCAGGGCAGTTCACAGCCCGCTGTTTCCGATTATTGGGAAATCTCTAGCAGTAGCGCGCTGCACGGTGCTAGGGCAGGGAGTGTCAGTCCATCTTTGTCTGCTAGGCCGGACCACTCACTGTCGAGGCGATCGGTAAATTTCACGGAGTCGTGATCTGGGCGACCCAGGAATTTCCATGCGTCTTGAGGGATGTTTATATTCACGCCGTGCAAGGTCTCGGTGCCATTGAAATTAGCGACGATGAGGAATGATTGACCGCTCGTCGGATCGTGACGCAGGAAGGCGTATAGCCAGTGACCGGAAGCGGTTTCATCCCCTACCCGGCCGAATTTTGGGTTGTCCGTGTTGCCATGATTGAGTCCGTAAAACTCGCCCGCAGTGAAGGCTGGGACTTGGGTCGCGCGGATGAGTTTGCCATACCAGTCGCGCAGAGCTTTTTGCTCGGCGCTGAGTCGGCCGCCGTCGTATTTCCCGCCGTTCACCCACTTGGTGAACTCGGGCATGGAGCCATAATCGAAGATCGAGGTGCGCGCGTTGTCGCCGCTGAAGCCTTCGCTCCCGGCGGCTGGCTCGCCGACTTCTTGGCCGTGATAGAGCATCACCGGACCGCGGCCCATTGCAAATAACACCGCGCTGACAGAGCGACCGACTTTCATCCCGAGGCCACCCCACTCCATGGGACTGGCGAGGCGGACTTCGTCATGGTTCTCCGCATAACGCAGCGATTGATGAAACAACTTGCCGGTAAATGTTAGTGGATCCAGATCGTTCGCCCATTTTGCGGAGTCATAGATTCCCTCGAGAACATCGTAACTCGGGTCATCATACACTGCGTCGAATCCCGCTTTAAGAAGTTCTTCTAAGACATGTCCATCGGTGAGTTTAGCAGGATCGTTGTTATAGGCTTCTGCGGAGAAAAATACATCTGCCTGCCGGTTACGAGCCCGCCTCACCGCCCAATGCCAGAACTCCATCGGCACCATGTGAGCCATATCTGCGCGGAATCCATTCACACCTAACTGCTGCCAGTAAGCGAGAATTTCATCCATGGTCCGCCAAGTCTTCGGCACAGCGGATGGCACCGCATCGGGGCCGGGCAGATCCGCCGTCTTGCGACCTTGGGTGAAATCATGACCATAGTTTAACTTCACCGTCTCATACCAATCATTGATGGAGGGTGACCATGAAATCACATTATTACCAGTGACTCGACCAAAGGTAGTCTCGGGCGCAAACAAACCCGTGCACCCCGACAGCGAGGCTGTCGGCAGCTTGAGGGGTGGACCGCCGCCGGCATCGTCTGGGCGGAGATAGTAGAAATGGTTATCTCTATCAAAAAACTTACTTGGGTTATCACCTTGGCCAAATGATAGTTCCGGTTTCACATCAGATGCATACGAGCGGGCAACGTGGTTCGGCACGAAGTCAATGATCACCTTAAGTCCGAGTGCATGACAGCGATCCACGCAGGCCTTGAATTCATCTAACCGCTTATCGGGATCCACCGCGTAGTCTGGACAGACATCGAAGTAATCCTTGATGGCATAGGGACTGCCAGCGATGCCCTTTAAGATATCCGGCGCATCGGCCGGGCGATTCGGATAAGCCGTGCCGCTTGCTTGTTCGAGCACACCCGTGAGCCAGATATGGGTGAAGCCCATTTGTTTCAATGATGCTAACGCGCCTTGGTTAATATCATTGAATTTCCCGCAGCCATTCTCGGCAAGCGTGCCATTCGTTTTACGAGTCTCATTGGTATTACCGAACGTGCGGACCATAAGCTGATAGATCACGGGGCGGGGCGGGGTCGCGGCCGGGCTGCTGATTGTCATCGCGGCCATCAAAGCACCGACGGAGATTGTTTGCCAAGTCATGGTTCCAGCAAGGTTTCGGTTTCTGATTCGTCGCTCACGATCAGGGTGGCGAGGGAGGCAATGGCCATCGAGACCCCGCCGGCGAGCACCGCTTTCATCGGGTCGCCGCCGAGCAGGGAATCCACCAATTTGCCGAGCGCAACCGCCGCCAAGATCTGCGGCAGGACGATGAAGAAATTGAAGACGCCCATGTAGAACCCCATCTTGTGGCCGGGGATGACGTTGGCGAGCATGGCGTAGGGCATCGATAGGATGGAGGCCCAAGCGACTCCCACTCCGACCATCGAAAGTAGGAGCAGCGAGGGTTGTTTCACCAAAAACGCCGAGATCAATCCCAGTGCGCCGATGGCGAGACACACCAGATGGATCCGCTTGGCAGGAAGAAAGCGCGACATCGCCAGCAGGACGAACGCGAACCCGAACGCGACCAAATTGTAGGCGGAAAAACAAACCCCGCCCCACGCTGTGCCTTCCTGATACCGGCGCGCGGAGGCGAGATTCTGCAAGGCCAGCTGCGAGATTTCAGGAACCCCCTGATGAGTGGCGAAGGCCAAGGCGAAACTCTGCACCAGCGGACTTTTCGCCTCCTGCGCGGTGGCGGGTTCCGTCGCGACGATCGTCTCGCGGATGAGTGTTTCCAGAATCGGCGAGTCGATTCGCTCGCCCGGATCAGGATCGGCCGGAGCAAGACCGAGCATCTGTTGGAGCGCGCTATACCACGGTCGCGGGGATTGCGCTGCCTTGGCCACGTTGGCGAGTTCGGTCTTCTTGGCCTCATAGGCCCGCGCTAGTGCCGCGGCCGGCGCCATCCACTGCGGCTGCTGCTCGATCCGCGCCTTCGACGCTGCGTCATGCAGCCCCAGCGGCATTCCGCCGAAAACTCCTTTTCCCACCGCTGGCACGAAGTAAATCCACATGCTGAACAAGGCGAGCCATGTGAAGAATTGCACCACTGAGAGCTGCTTCATCGCCGTGGGCATCGAGCCGATCCCATGGAAAATTTCGCGGAACGCGTTGCCCACGCCCGCGTTCTTTCGCTTCATTGCCTCGAACTCCTCGATATTCTCCGGCGGATATTCGCGGGTTGTTAAGATCGTCACCAGCACCGCCGCGACGAACACGCCCGCGCCGATGTAAAACGCGAGTTTCACCGCCGGCGGGATCGGGTTCTCCACCGTGGCTTCCTTGCTCACGCCGAATCCGTTACTGAGGATAAATGGCAGCGCCGATGACAGCACCGCGCCTAGCCCGATGAGCAAGCTCTGCATCGCGAAGCCACTCTTGCGCTGCTCCTTCGGCAGCATGTCGCCCACGAATGCCCGGAACGGCTCCATGCTGATGTTTACCGACGCATCGAGAATCCATAGCAAGCCCGCCGCCATCCATAGTGAGGAGGAATTCGGCATCGCGATTAAGGCCAAGCTGGCGAGCACCGCTCCGGCTAGGAAATACGGATGTCGCCGCCCCAGCTTGGTCCAGGTACGGTCGCTGTAGTAGCCGATGATCGGCTGCATGATCAGCCCGGTTAGAGGAGCGGCCAGCCACAGAATGGGGATATCCTTCTCATCGGCACCGAGGAATTGATAGATGGCCGACATGTTCGCCATCTGCAGACCCCAGCCGAACTGGATGCCAAGAAAGCCAAAGGACATGTTCCAAATTTGCCAAAATGATAGACGGGGTTTCTCAGACATCAGGGTTTTATGGGTTGGTAAAAACTCATAACAACACTGGTTACTCCCCACTCCGCAAGCTTCGGAATGCGGTTAGAAACTTTTCCTGGAACCCGGTGAATTTCGATAAACCGCTAGAGTTTATCGACATCGGAGCCGCGCTTGGCCCGCTCCTCGCGGATCACGGCGAGGGCATCATAAAGCGCAAATAGCAGCACCACGCAGGTCGCCGCCGCGCAGCCGCCCCACCAGAAAAGCACCCGCCACGGACTCTCCCAGATCCAGTTAGAAATCCCCCACAAGCCCACTGCCATCATTCCTAACGGCAGCAACATCATCCGCCCGAGCCACTTCCGGCGCTCGCCGCGGTCGTGAAGAATCGCCCGGGCCAAGCCGGTGCTCGCGCTCCACGTTTCCGGTTTTTTACCGTCCATCGTTTGTAAATCACGGTGATTCGATCGGACCTAGCACATTCAAATACCACACCCAAATCTTCCACGCGCCGAACATCCAGGCCAGCGCGCCCATCGCAAGAAATGGCCCGAACGGCAATTGCTTGCCGAACCCGATCCGCCCGATGACCGCCGCGATGATCGCAAACACCGACGACGCAAACAGCGAGAAAAACACTCCCGTCCAGCCGAAGAACGCGCCGATCATCCCTAGCAGATGGACGTCGCCCATGCCCATCGCCTCGCGCGGGATCACCGTGCTCGTCGCCATCCCGTCGAGCGACTTGAGCTTGGCCAACGCCACCACGGTCCCGTCCGGCAGTTGAATTTCTAACTCGCGGATGAATAACTCACCACCGCCAGACGGCTCGCCGTCCACGTTGATTTCCGTGGTCACCACCGCCAGTCGGTCAGACTTGCGGGAAAAAATATCCCACCACGGGATCTCCTCGCCATCGATCACGAAGCACATCGGATCCTGATCGTTTTCCGGCTCCTTGAGCGACCACGCCACCGGCTTGTCGAACTTCAAGGCCTTTTTCCCAAACGCCATTTTCCCCAGCTCCACCACCAGCCACAGCCCGATGAATCCGGCCATCCAGCCGAGCGCACCTTGCTTCACTCCTTCTAACCAATTCCCCGCTTCACCTGCCATCACCGGCAGCTGCGGCCACACCGCACAGGCACCCAGGCCGATCACTGAGCCAGCCCACGTCAGCGACGTTGGGATAATCAAGTGCTCGGCATCAATGAAGGTGATAGAAACTAACAACGCCATTAACACCCACAGGAAGATGATCACGGCCACCGATTGCCAAGCGAACAACCACCACACCAGCGTGAATAAAACCGCTGTTAGAAGTTCCACTCCGAAGTAGCGAAACGCGATCGGAGCATGGCATTCCTTGCATTTCCCGCGCAGCCACAGCCAGCTCACCAGCGGGAAATTGAGCCACATCGGGATCGGGTTCTTGCACTTCGGGCAGAACGACCGCTTCGGCTCATTGACCGACATCCCCAGCGGCACTCGGTAGATCACCACATTTAAAAATGAGCCGATGCACGCGCCGATCAGGAACGCGGGAATCAGCCAAAGCCAGTGATCGAACGGCGGATAGAAAGGTTCTTCAGGCAAGATGCCGCCATTCAATCCAGCCACGCCCACCTGCCAAGAATAAAGACGGGCAACTCAGGCAGGGCGCTGGGACGACTCGCGGATGGCCAGCGCTGGCTCCAAAACCAAACGCTGAAGTGGGATCAAAGAATCCGCCAGCCGCAGTTGGAGGAAATTCCAAGCTGCGGCGCACATTTCCGCGACCGGTTGCACCAGCGTGGTCAGCGGTCGCTCGAGATATTCGGTGTCTTCGATGCCGTCGCACCCGATCAAGGCCACTTCCTCGGGCACCTTGATTTTCAAATCACAAAGTCCCCTGTAAATTCCCAGCGCCGCATCATCCGAATGGCAAAAAACGGCCCCGGGTTGGCCGTGATTCGAGATATAATCCCGGATCAGTTTCCGCGCGATGGGCCGCTGCTTTCCACTCAGCGGATAGTAAATGAACTCCGGCTCCAAACCCGCCTCGCGCATCGCCCGCAAGTACCCGAGGCGGCGGCTCTCGTGCGGTGCGTCCTTTTGCACAAACGTCGCGTGCGCGATGCGACGGTAGCCGGAGCCGATCAGATGCTGCATCGCTGCCAGCGTCCCGGCGAGCAGGTCGATCTGGACTTGATCCGTTTTGGGCGAGCAATAAGTGCCCACGCTGACCACCGGAATCGACTTCGCGGCGAAGGCGTCGAGTTGGACTTGGACCGGCTTCGAGGCATCCACCGCACAAATGGCGTCCAAGGGGACATTCGACCAGATTTGGCTGGCATCAGCCGCCCCGACTTCTGAGATGATCAGCTCGTACTTGGCCTGTTTCGCCAACCGCCCCAGCTCGCGGGCCACGTGGGTGTAGTGGGTCGAGATCTGGTCGGGAATCCACAGCGAGATGATTCCGGTCCGCTTCAGCCGCAGGGCGCGCGCATGAGGGTTTGGCCGGTAGCCCATTTCCAACGCCGCCGCCAGGATGCGTTCGCGCGACTTGCTGGACACCTGCGGGTAGTCGCCAAGGGCAAAGGTGACGAGCTGGCGTGAGACGCCAAGTTTCTCAGCGATTTGTGCTTGGGTGACCATGATGCGAGTGAAACAACTCAAGGAGATGCCCTGATCCAAGGCAAGCCTGCGCTTCAGGAGAGAGGAGGTCGGGCCGCTGCTGACACCGCGAGGACAAGCTCGGGAAACCTCGAAGGGATGGGAGATCATATTCCGGGCGGATCCGATGACTCAGGCAATCAACAGGAGCTTCCGCAGGGCACTGCCACACAGCAATCCCCCCAAACGGGACAGTCCCTCCACCAAAACAGCAGACTTACCGCAATTTCCGCCGCTTTTGAAAGAATCCTCAGAAATTCGGGCTGGCTCTGTGCAATTGCTTTAAATACGCGTAGCACTGGCGGAGCATACGCTTTCACGCTACTCCCACCGCATGGCCGAAGACCACAAAAAGACTCTCCAAACCCAGCTCTGGAACATCGCCAACACCCTCCGCGGGAAAATGGGCGCGGACGAGTTCCGGGACTACATCCTCGGCTTCATCTTCTACAAATACCTCTCGGAGCGGATGCACCTCTTCGCCAATGAGATCCTCGAGCACGACGGCTACATCTACGAGAGCATCGACGAATCGAGCGAAGGCGGGCAGGAACTGCTCGCGACCATCGCCGAGGAATCCGTCTCCCGGTTGGGCTACTTCCTGAAACCTTCCGAGCTGTTCTACAAAATCGCGGAAAAGGGCGCGCGGCCGAAGGACAACTTCATTCTGGAAGACCTCACCGCCATCCTCAAGCACATTGAGGCCAGCACCATGGGCCACGCCAGCGAGGACGACTTCGAGGGGCTGTTCGAGGATCTCGATCTCGGCTCGTCCAAGCTCGGGAAAACCGAGAACCAGAAAAACGAACTCATCGCCAAGGTGCTCGTGCATCTGGACAAGATCGACTTCCAGCTCGCCGATACCGAGGCGGACGTGCTGGGCGATGCCTATGAATACCTCATCGGCCAGTTCGCCAGCGGCGCGGGGAAAAAGGCGGGCGAATTCTACACCCCGCAGGAGGTCAGCACCATCCTCGCCAAGATCGTCACCACCGGGAAAAAGAAACTCAAGAGCGTGTATGACCCCACCTGCGGCTCCGGCTCCCTGCTGCTGCGCGTGGCGAAGGAGGTCGAGGACGTGGGTCACTTCTACGGCCAGGAAATGAACCCCACCACCTTCAACCTCGCCCGCATGAACATGATCCTGCACGGCGTGCACTACCAGCGCTTCGACCTGAAAAACGAGGACACCCTGGAGCATCCCGCCCCGGAGCATGCGGACCTGCGCTTCGAGGCCATCGTCGCCAATCCGCCCTTCTCCGCCAACTGGTCCGCCAGCCCCATCCTGGAGAATGACGACCGCTTCAGCGCCTACGGCAAACTGGCTCCGAAAACCAAGGCGGACTTCGCCTTCGTCCAGCACATGGTCCACCACCTCGACAACGGAGCCACCATGGCCTGCGTCCTGCCGCACGGCGTGTTGTTTCGTGGCGGCGCGGAGGGTCACATCCGCCGCTACCTCATTGAGGATTGCAACTACCTCGATACCGTCATCGGCCTCCCGGCGAACATCTTTTTCGGCACCGGCATCCCCACCTGCATCCTCGTGTTGAAAAAGCAGCGGGAGAATCCCGACGATATCCTTTTCATCAATGCCAGCCAGGGATTTGAAAAAGTGGGAAATCAAAACTACCTGCGTCCCGAACACGTCGAGCAAATCGTCAGCACCTATCGGAACCGCGAAAGTATCGCCAAGTTCAGCCACGTGGCCGAGCGCTGCGAGGTCGAGGAAAACGACTACAACCTGAACATCCCGCGTTACGTGGACACTTTCGACGAGGAGCAGAAAATCGACCTCGCCGCCGTCTCCGCCAAGCTAACTGCGTTGGAGGGTGATATGACCGCCACCAATCAGGAACTCGTCGGTTTCTGCAAAGAACTCGGCATCGCCCCACCCTTTTGACACCATGAAAGACGGCAATATCATCCTCTACCGCACCGATGACGGCCAAGCCGCCCTCTCGCTTCATGCCCGCGACGGCTCCGTCTGGATGAACCAGGCCCAGCTCGCGGAACTTTTTGCCACCTCGGTGCCGAACATCAGCATGCACATCTCCAAAGTCATACAGGACAAGGAATTGAGCGCCGATTCAGTTGTTCAGAATTACTTAACAACTGCCGCCGACGGCAAGGAATACTCGGTCGCTTTCTACTCTCTGGAGATGATTCTCGCCATCGGCTACCGCGTCCGCAGCCCCCGCGGCACCCAGTTCCGCCAGTGGGCCACCCGGCATCTCAAGGAGTTTCTCATCAAAGGTTTCGTCATGGACGACGAGCGCCTCAAGAATCCCGATGGCCGCCCGGACTACTTCGATGAGATGCTCGCCCGTATCCGCGACATCCGCTCGTCGGAAAAACGTTTCTATCAAAAGGTTCGCGACCTCTTCGCCCTCAGCAGCGACTACGACAAGACCGACAAGGCCACCCAGATGTTCTTTGCCGAGGTGCAGAACAAGCTTCTCTACGCCGCCACCGAGCGCACCGCAGCCGACCTCATCATCGAACGGGCGGACCCCGCCCAGCCCAACATGGCACTCCGGAGTTGGAAGGGGAAAATCGTCCGCAAGCAGGACATCCTCATCGCCAAGAACTACCTCAACGAGGATGAGGTGGACACGCTCAACCGCCTCGTCACCATCTTCCTGGAAACCGCAGAACTCCGCGCCAAAAACCGCCAGGATCTTACCCTGAATTTCTGGCGGGAAAACGTGGACCGCCTCATCACCTTCCAGGACCGCCCGCTACTCACCGGCAAGGGCCGCATCAGCCACGAGGCGATGGAGGAAAAAGTCCACGCTCTTTATGCGGAGTTCGACATTCGCCGCAAACAATCCGACGCCGCCGAAGCCGACAAGCAGGATCTCGCAGAAATCGAAGCACTGGAAACCAAGGTCAAAAGGAAGGGAGGTGGGAAATGATGACGAAGACGAAAGCGGTGCCGGAGCTGCGGTTTCCGGTTGGAACGGATGGGTTCAAACGGGAACGTCTCGACGCTATCGTATCGAAGAAGATTTCATATGGGATTGTTCAGGCTGGGGACCACGTGCCCGGTGGTATGCCCTACATCAAAAGTCAGGACTTGAATGGGCTTCTAAGCCTTGAACGACTCCAGCGGACTTCTGTTGAGATCGCCAAGAAATACAAGCGTTCAGAAGTTGTCCCTGGTGATATTGTTTTTTCACTTCGTGGGAACATTGGCTTCGCTCAGATTGTTCCGGCTTCGATTCCTGTCTCAAACCTGACGCAAGGAACTGCGAGGATTGCTGTTCAAGACCACGACAACAAATACGTCTGCATAACACTTCAGACTCTGGACGTGGTGAAGCAGATTCAGGCCTTTGCCAAAGGAAGCACATTCCGGGAAATCTCATTGGATGATCTCCGAAAGGTGACCCTTGCGATCCCTACTCTCCCCGAGCAACGCAAGGTCGCGGATTTCCTGACGGCGGTGGATGGACGGATTCAGCAACTGAGCCAAAAGAAAGCCCTTCTGGAGGACTACAAGAAGGGCGTGATGCAACAGCTCTTCACCCAAGCCCTCCGCTTCAAAGACGACAACGGCAACGAGTTCCCCGATTGGGAGGAGAAGACGCTGGGGGCGATAGCGTCGTTTTCGAAAGGGCGAGGAATTTCGAAGGCGGACGTGAATGAAGACGGCGAGCTGCCGTGCATCCGTTATGGCCAACTCTACACTCACTATGCCGAACTAATCCGTGAAGTGAAATCGCGGACGAATGTGCCCGAGGAGGATCTCGTTCTTAGCCAGCGGAACGACGTAATCATTCCCGCGTCTGGCGAAACCCACATCGATATTGCGACCGCTTCATGTGTGACGGTGGACGGCGTGGCATTGGGCGGCGATCTCAACATCATCCGCACGAAGCAGAACGGCGTGTTTCTAGCGTATTACCTGAACAACGCCTGCAAACATGCAATCGCGGGGATGGCCCAAGGAAGTTCGGTCATCCATTTGTATCCTGACCAACTGAAGCGGCTGCGGCTACATCTCCCCTCAGTAAAAGAACAAACCAAGATCGCCAACTTCCTCACCGCTCTCGACCGCAAGATCGAAAGCGTTTCTTCTCAGATCACCCATACCCAAGCCTTCAAGAAAGGGCTGCTCCAGCAGATGTTTGTGTGAGAGTCCTGAAGATTTTCAATCACAGATTTCACAGATGAACACAGATAAGAAAAGAATGAATCCAGATCCTCTTCCATCTGTGCCCTCTGTGGTTCAATTCTTCGCTCCAGCATTTTCAACCACAGATTTCACCGATGAGCACAGATAAAGAATCGATGAATTCTGATCCTCTTCCATCCGTGGCCTCTGTGTCATCTGTGGTTCAATCTGAGCAGGTGCTGGAAAACGAACTCGTCGCTCAGCTCATCGCTCAAGGTTACACGCGGGCGGCGGTGACGGATGAGGAGTCGATGCTGGCGAACCTGAAGGCGCAGTTGGAAGCCTTCAACGGCGTGACATTGACGGCGGGCGAATTTACCAAGGTGATGCATCACCTGAACAAAAGCGCCGGTGTCTTTGCCAAGGCCAAGATCCTGCGGGACCGGATGAAGCTGGAGAAGGAGGACGGGACCACGGCTTATCTCTCGTTCTTCGATCCTTGGAACCCGCAGCGGAACCGCTATCAGGTCACCCAACAAGTGAAGATGGAGGGCACCTACAAAAACCGCTACGATGTGACGATCCTGGTGAACGGCCTGCCGCTGGCGCAGATCGAGCTGAAGCGGCGCGGACTGGAGATGAAGGAGGCGTTCAACCAGATCCAGCGCTATCAGAAACACAGTTACTGGGCCTCGGCGGGATTGTTTAATTTCATCCAGCTCTTCGTGATCAGCAACGGGGTGAATACGAAGTATTACGCCAACGCGAAGCGACAGTCGTTCAAGCAGACGTTTTACTGGGCCAGCGAGGACAACAAGACCATCCGCGAGCTGACGTCCTTCGCCGCTACCTTCCTCCAGCCGCTCCACCTCGGCGCGATGATCGGCAAATACATGGTGCTGAACGAGACAAACAAAATCCTGATGGTGCTGCGCCCCTACCAGGTTTACGCCGCGGTGGCGCTTGTGGACCGGGTGAAGAACCCGCCGGAGGTGGACCCGAATGGCTACGTCTGGCACACCACCGGCTCCGGCAAGACTCTCACGTCGTTCAAGGCGGCGCAGATCCTCGTCAGCCTGCCGGATGTTTACAAGGTGGTCTTCGTGGTGGACCGCAAGGATCTGGACTATCAGACGATCACGGAGTTCAACGGCTTCAGCAAAGGCAGCGTGGACAGCACGAACGACACGAAGAAGCTGGTCAGCCAGTTCGCCGACCCGAATACGCGCCTGATCGTGACGACGCTGCAAAAGCTGAACTCAGCGATCAGCAAGCCGGGATATCTGAAACAGATGGAACACGCGAGGGGGCCGCGCATCGTTTTCATCTTCGACGAGTGCCACCGCAGCCAGTTTGGCGAAACGCACAAGCGCATCACGGCCTTTTTCCCGAACCACCAGATGTTCGGTTTCACCGGCACGCCGATCTTCGCCGACAACGCGGTGGCCAAGGACGGCAAGAAGCACACGACCAGGGAACTCTTTCACAAGCAGCTCCACAGTTATGTGATCACGGATGCGATCAAGGACGAGAACGTGCTGAAATTCGCCGTGGAATACGTGGGCCGCTACAAGCGCAAGCCCGGCACCGCCACGGAGGTGGACATTGAGGTGGAGGGGATCGATACCAAGGAGCTGATGGAGTCCCCGGCGCGGTTGGAGAAGATCACGGACTACATCATCGACCGCCACGCGGTGAAGACGCGGAACAAGGAGTTCACCGCGATGATGTGCGTCGGCTCGGTGGACGTGCTGATCAAGTATTACGAGCTGTTCGCCAAGCGGAAGGCGGAGGGCAAACACAAGTTTAAGATCGCCACCATTTTCAGCTACACCGCTAACGAGGAGGACAAGGACGCGGACGGCATCCTGGACGAAGGCGGCGAGATCATCGGCGGCGCGGGCGGCAACCCGCACACGCGGGAGAAATTGGACGGCTTCATTTCCGACTACAACGGGATGTTCGGCACAAAGTATTCCACCAAGGACACCCAGTCATTCTACGGCTATTATCAGGACATCGCCAAGAAGGTGAAGGAGCGGAAGGTGGACATCCTGCTGGTGGTAAACATGTTTCTAACCGGCTTCGACAGCAAGACGCTGAACACGATGTATGTGGACAAGAACCTGAAATACCACGGTCTCGTCCAAGCCTATAGCCGCACCAACCGCATCCTCAACGAGGTGAAGAGCCAGGGGAACATCGTGGTGTTTCGCAATCTCAAGAAACGCACGGACGAAGCCATCGCCCTGTTTTCCAACGTGAAGGCGAAGGAGGATATCTTCATTCCGCCGTATGACGAATCCGTGAAGGCCTTCAACGAAGTGGTGACCGCGCTGATCGCCCTCACGCCGAATCCCGGCAGCGTGAAGCACCTGAAGGATGAGGAAGAAGAGCTGAAGTTCGTCCAACTGTTCCGCGATCTCATGCGGCTGAAGAACATCCTGGAATCGTTTTCGGAGTTCGATGCCGATGACCTGACGATGACCACCCAGCGCTTCGAGGATTTCAAGAGCGCCTATCTGGATCTCTACGAGAAAGTGAAGTCAGAGCACCAGAAGGAGAAAGCCTCCATTCTGGAGGATGTGGACTTCGAGCTGGAGCTGATCCACCGCGATATTATCAACGTCCAATACATCCTCACGCTGTTAGCCAAGCTCTACGACGCGGAAGAATCCGAGCGCCAACAGATCCGCAAGCAGATCCTCGACGGTTTATCCGGTGACATCGAACTGCGGAGCAAGCGCGAGTTGATCGAGAAGTTCATCGAACAGAACCTGCCGAAACTGCAATCCTCCGCCGAGATCCCCGACAGCTTCGAGGACTTCTGGGAGAAGGAACGCGTCGCCGCCTTCGAGAAACTGGTCAAAGAGGAGCAACTCGATGCGGACAAGCTCAAGAAGGTGATCAACCGGTATGTTTACACCGGGCAGGAACCGTTGCCGGATCCTGACATCGTGGAACTCATCCAGAAACCGCTGAAAATCCAGGAACGCGGCCCGACAAGGAAACGCGTGCTGGAAAAGGTGGTGGATTTCGTGGCGACGTTTATCCGGGGGAGAGCGGCATAGCTGTGCGGCTCACCGCGCAGCGCGGCGGGCGAGTTCACTAGCGTGATGCTGCTGCCCGCGAGCCGCGAGGTCATGGTCACGACCGCCCCAAGCGGCGAGATGTTCGCCAGCACCATTCGCCTGAGAGGTCTCGAGCTGTTAGCCAAGCACCAGATCAAGGAAGGCATGGGACTTTGCTTCATCGTCTTAGAAATCGACAAGTGGGGTGAGGGCGCTCGGATCAAGTGGCGGGGGCGAATCTTGCGGCGGAGCACTTGCTGGCGCGAGGGTTTCGAAAATTCGCCTATTTCAGCCTGCTGGGGCTGGAGTATGTGGAGGAGCATCAGCAGGCGTTTCAGGAGGCATTGCGGGTCGCGGGCCATCGCTGCGGTGTTTTCGCGGTGCAGCCCCAAGTGGGCAGCGAGCCAGCGTGGAATCTCGACATGACACGACTCGGCGTTTGGTTGAAGGAGCAGCCGAAGCCGCTGGCGGTTTTCACCTGGAACAGCGGCAGTGCGCGGGAGCTGATTTACGCCTGCATGCGCGTGGGCCTCGCGGTCCCGGAGGAAATCGCGGTGCTCAGCGGCTCAGATGACGATCTGTTCTGTGAAGTCACTCCGGTGCCGATTTCTGCGATCCAGCTTGGCTGCGAACAGATCGGCTACCGGGCTGCGCAAGAACTCGGCGAGATGATGTCAAAGCCGGGAAATCCACCGCCGGCCGATGTCCTCATTCCGCCGCACGGCGATCCACTTGCTTCAGCGCACCAATCTATCCGTGGCGACGGTGGCCGAGCGATCCGGCTTCAGCAGCGCCGAATACATGGGCTCCGTCTTCCGTGCCCAGCTCGCGGCGACCCCTCGCCATTTCAGCAAGCAGGCTTGACCGGCAGACTGGGAAAAGTGCGTAATTCCTAATTTTTCATGCGCAAAATGATCTAGAGCGCCAGGGACGAATGTTACATTGTCATTACATACGAGCGTGTGCTGCCGGGAAAAAACCACCCCATGAATTCCATCAAACCCAATCCCCGGAAGACCGCCAAAGTGACACGTCTGGACCGCGGCTTTGCGCTGGTCGTCACCTTGTCACTGATGATTCTGCTGACCGTTATCGCAGTCGGCTTGCTCACTTTGAGCAGCGTCAGTCTGCGGAGTTCCACCGCGCAGAGCGCACAGACCACCGCCCGTGCGAATGCCCGGATGGCGTTGATGCTCGCGATTGGCGAATTGCAAAAAATGACCGGCCCCGATCAACGGGTCACCCTGACGTCCGGCCTGCAAACCGGCACAGACCCCGCGAATCCCAACTGGACGGGAGCCACCGACGTCAGTCCCACCGCCCTCACTCCCGATGCGAAAAACTCGAAGATCAACTGGCTGGTGAGCGGCGAAAAGCCGGACCCCGCCAGGGCATGGACCAAGTCCACCCAACTGAATCAAGGGGACGCTCTCAAGCTCGGCACCTTTAACACCACCCCCACGGCGACCATGGAGCTGCTCGCGCCCGTGGTCAACATCGCCCAAGGAAATAACAAAGGCCGCTACGCATGGTGGATCGGCGACGAAGGGACCAAGGCCCGTGTGGATGTGGCCAAGCCGAAATCCACCCCCACCACGGATCGCGACCGCTTGGCCCAATCCCAATCTCCACTCGAAGCCGGATTGGCGAAACTCGGCACCACTTGGTCCGCCTTTAAATCCGCTCCCGAAGGCTCCATCGACAAGACCGCGTTGATCTCCATCCAGACCACCTCGCTTGCGGCGGCTAACAAAACGCTTGCCACTGAGTATTTCAACGACATCACCACCGGCGGCTTTGGCCTGCCCGTCAACGTCGCCGCAGGCGGCATGAAGGCGGATCTCTCCCTCATCTTCGACAAATCCCAGACGACTAAGAAATTTGGCGAACTCTACTGCGGTGCCACTCCGTCAGTCGCTACGGTGAACGGAGTTTCCCTCTATAACTTCGCCACCAAGACTCCCGCCAAGTTCTATCTGAGCGACGCGATCAGCAAAAACGGCAGCCTGCAATCCGGGCCTAACTGGGGAAATCTTTGGAACTACGCCACTCTCTGGCAATCGGTGGCCGGTCAGAAAATGCCGATGATCGGGGGCAATCCGCTGGTCGAGTCCGATCTCCGTTTTAAAACTTGGTTGCCCTACACCAACTCGGATGAAGGGTCCTTCCGCCGTGACGTCCAACAAACGAACAGCCCGGTCACGCCGGTGCTCTCGATGTTCCAGATCGGCTTCCGCCTGAGTTCAGAACTGGCTCCTCCTGCGAGCCCCCCCTCAAGCACCGTCTTCTATCAGGCGCAAATCGGCATCCAGCCAGTGGTCGGCATTTGGAACCCCTACAACATCACCATCAATGCCACGCCCTACCGCTTCGAATGGGCACTTTATCCCTATTTCCGGTTCAATTACGCCAAACCCTCGGGCAATGGAAAATTCACCGACGGGCGTCTGACGAAGCTCTGGCTGCGCGAAGAATGGACGGGTGGCACCAGCGTCATCCCCACTCCTGGCGATAGCGGCGGAGGTAAGTATCTCTCTCTTCAGACGCCAGCTGTGGACTTGCAGCCTGGCGAAATCAGGCTCTTTTCCGTGGTGGATCGCATCAAGGTCAAAGCCGGCCAAGTCTACACTCTCAAGTCCGGATGGAGCGAGAAAGGTGCCTTCATTGTCGATCTCAAGGACGATGCCGGCAGCCAGCGCCTAGTGCCGAAAGGCTATCGGGCTTGGTTCGGCGACATCGTCCTGCAAGACACCCAGAGCAGCGAAGTGAGAACCAAGTTCCCGTCGCTCGACACTAACAGCGTGTCCTCCACATGGCTCACGCTCAAGGCCGGTAACACTGTCCTCCTGCGCTCCACCGAACTCTGGAACGGCGGCAACGATCCCTCGGTGAAAAACGCATTGAAAACGCCGGAACCTGTCGTTTCAGGCTCAACCGGTGGACTGGACACCAACAAGACCACTTACCTGATCGACGATCTGGTCGGGGATAAAGTCACGCCTAACATCGCCACCTGGTCATTCTTCAGCCGCACCACCAATCAGATCGAAGGACCGGATGAAAGCCAGCGGCTGCGCGGGTGGATCGACTCAAATCCGCGGGCACTGGTGACCAACTCACTCTGGGATGGATCGAAAGTCAGCACCACCGGAGAAAGCAGCGGATGGCACACGACCTCGCAGTTCATCGGCGCTTACAATCCTCCGGGCAAGCCCAAGCAGGTGGGCGACGGTAAAGGCGGCAATCGCGGACTGTTAGGCGAAGGCGGCAGCGGCATTTCCGAGCCAGAAGTCAGCAATTCTGGAGGCCGCTACCAAGGATTCGGCGGAGCCTCCAACACCTTTGCCGGCGGCAAGACCCACGTCATCGCTTACGACGTGCCGCGCTCGCCACTGGTCTCGCTCGGCCAGTTCCAGCACGCCCAACTTTCACGCTACAACTTCGAGCCAGGCTTCGTCGTTGGGAACTCTTATGCCAATCTGCGGATCCCGCTGGGAGCCACCATCAATCCGAATTTCAGCGGCATAAGCGGGCTGAATATCACCGACACCTCTTACGATGTGAACAAGAAGCTCTGGGACGGCTACTTCTTCTCCACCCTCGGTCTCGACTACCTCGGAGCCAGCGGTTCCTCGTTCGACAAATTTTTCGATTTCACGAAACTCGCTTCCACCGCAAGCGCCCTGCCCAATCCCCGGATGGTCTTCGCCCCGCTTCAGGGAGACACCACCATCGACAAGATTTTAACCGACGCCGCCGACCGTGCGCCGGAAGCCATCGCCGCGCGGATCCTGGTGAAAGGTGCCTTCAACGTGAACTCCACCTCCAAGACCGCGTGGAAAGCCGTGCTCTCCTCAATGGGCGCGTCCCAACTCCCCGTTCTCGATCCAAAAAACGGAACCTCCTCATGGCAGAACCCCAGCGGCACCCGCTTCAATCGCTTCGCCCATGTGATCACGAACAAGGCCTATGAAAAGGGCGGCGCTGACGACGACGAGCCATTCTGGCAAGGCTGGCGCAATCTATCAGATGCCGAGCTGGACCAACTCGCCGGGCAAATCGTCACCGAAGTCAAAGCGCGCGGCCCGTTCCGCTCGATGGCCGAGTTCGTCAACCGCAACCCGACAGCCAGCAATCCTGAGCACCAGCTCAAGGGAACTCTCCAAGCCGCTCTGGACCGCGCGATCAATGTGGGCTTCCCAACGTCCGTCGGCAGACCCGCCACCGGCCCTCGGGATCCCAGTTCTCCGCAGCCGTGACCAATGAGAACCAAGCCGCGGGCAGCGCTTCCTACCTCATGCAGGGCGACGTGCTCCAGTCACTCGCGCCCATCCTCCAAGTGCGTTCGGACTATTTTAGAATCCGCACCTGCGGCGAGACCTTGGATGCCAGTGGGAAAGTAGTCGCCCGCGCCTGGTGTGAAGCCTACGTCCAGCGCACCAGCGACTACTCGGCCCCACAAGATCCGAGTTATAGAAATCCCACCGAACTACTCTCCACCACTAACAAAACTTTCGGCCGCCACTACGAGATTGTCTCCTTCCGGTGGCTCTCTAACGCCGAAGTCATTCGCGTCAGGTTAGCGCGTAAATAACTGGTTTAAAGTGATTTATACAAAAACAATTCAATTAAAAGCTTGACGAAGTGAGCGAGCCGGCAAGC
>JAYTLO010000291.1:0-15942 GCA_043729385.1 Akkermansiaceae bacterium | reverse complement strand
CTGTTTTTCGGGGTTTGCACCACCCCGGCGCTAGCGACTCCATTCGTCGCCCTTCACAATCTATCAAGCACGACGCTCCAAGCGGAGTTCGACGCTTGGACCGCCGAGCCCTACAACTACCGGCTGACTCGCTTGAGCGGCTGCGAGGTTTCCGGCCAAGCACGGTATGCCGTGATTTTTGAAAAGAGCACGAAGACCACCCCGTGGTCGTCTCAAGGTGGGATGACGGCATCCGCATTTACGACTTACCACAACCAACTGCACGCCACCGGCTATCGGCTAGTTTGGCTCGAAGGATTCGGCGTAGGCACGACTGCCTACTACAATGGGATCTGGGAAAAAACCAATGGAGCCACCCAGCGCGTCCGGCTTGGCGAAGCTCTAGCAGCCCACCAGAATGCGGACGATGCGAATAACAACGACGGCTTCAGCCTCGTCGATGTCTCATCGTTTTCGGTCAACGATTCTCCCCTGCACGCGGGTGTATGGGCCTCGGGATTGGTCATCTCTACGGATGTTCAGTATAGTCTAACGCCGGCCGCCTATCAGACGGCGTTCACCACGATGGGTGGAGCAGGTTGGCACCTCTATCAGGTCAGCGGTTACACGCTCAGCGCCGGGCAGGAACGCTTCACCGGAGTGTGGCGCCGGACCAGTCTGGGCGAGGGCTGGAGCCACCATGGCATTCGTTCGCAAGATTTCACCGCCTTCCAGAACAACGCGCAATACGTCGGGTATCGACCGGTGTTTGTGGATGCCTACAACGTCGGCGCGGAGGTTTTCTACAACGCGACCTGGATTCGCAACGGCGGCCTCTCCACCACCCGGCTCAATTCGATTGGCACCGCCGTGACAAACTACATGACGGATCACACTCTCCCCGGTCTGTCGTTGGCGATCGCCCACCAAGGTCGCTTGGTTTACTCGCGGGGATTCGGCTACGCGGAAACGGCGGACGCTGAGCTGGCTGATCCCTTGCACCGGTGGCGGTTCGCTAGCGTGTCCAAGCCAGTTTGCGCCGTAGCCGCGCTCCGCGCGTTGGAGGACTCCTCGACATGGTCGCTGGGCAGCAACGCCTTCGGCCCAGGTGCACTTTTCGGCAATGACTATGGCGACCTGACTACTTACCCCTACTCCACCAGCGAAAAAGCCATCACTCTCCGGCAGTTGATGAACATGACCGCCGGCTGGGGCGATGAGGGTAAACTCTGGTATAACTCCGAACCCGGTTGGGGCACGAACCACGCATTGATCATCGACTATCATCTCGATAACAAAGCCACGTTGTGGACTCCGGGCACTCATTACCGATATAACAATTTCAACTATCAAGTGGCGGCGCGGATTCCGGAAAAAATCACCGGCATGTCGTTCTATAACTACGCGAAGCAGGAAATCTTCGACCCCTGCGGCATGACGTCGATGTCGCTGGGCGGGCGCACATTTGCTGACCGCTTGAGCCGCGAGGTCGTTTACTACGAGGGCGACGTCTATGGCGATCCCGAGGCCGTCTGGCCCGCCCGCATGGATGGTAGTACCGCTTGGATCGGTCGCCCGGCGGATCTGCTTTTGATGGGCCGGCGGATCGATGGTAACCCACGGCAGAATGACATCATCGGCTCGTATGCCCTTTCTCAAATGCAAGACGGCAACGGCCAGATAGATGATAATGGTAACACCTCCCAGTATGGCTTGGGCTGGTATGCGGGCACCCGCAACGGCCACACTTGGTGGCAGCACAACGGTGCGATGGGCGGCACTCAGGCGATCCTCGTCGTGCGGGACGATGGAGAGCAGTCATTCGCCTATGCGACCAACTCCGTTGACAATGATGACAAGGGATCCGGTGATTTCCGGAACATGATTCTCGACCAAATGAACCTGATCGATGCCGGCAATGCCTGGCCGAAAACCGATCTCTTCCGCATCTGGAATCCTGCCTACGATGCTTGGGCGGCGAGTGAGTTCAGTAGCACCGTCACCAGTCGGATCGGCTTTGCCGAGGTCGTTGCACCGGATGCAGACCCCGACGAGGACGGTCGTTGCAATGCTCTCGAAGCCTACCTCGGCAGCGACCCGGTGGTGCCAGACAAGGCAAACTGGTATAGCCTAACATTATCGAGCACCGATCTAACATTGCGCTGGAACAAGAAGAACGGCGACCGCGGAGTGGTCGCCACCCCCCGCCGTTCGTCCAACTTAAACACCTGGGCCGACAACCCGACCGGGATCGTGGACCGCCCCGACCTCATCAACCAAGCCGGTTACACCTATCAGGAGGTCAAGCTCGCCCGTTCCTCGCTGCCCGCGCGCTTCGTGCGGCTTGAATTTGAAACGCCGTGAGCAGGAGTTTCTCGAACAAGATAATCATCGGACTTATGCCCATTTACCGAAACTAAGCCTCAGCACACACAAACGCCCCGTTGTAGTGAGCGACCTAAACTCCACCTCCTGAGTATTCGCAGTTCTCGAGAAAAATGCAGCCCTCCAAAACCCGGCGCATTCGGTGAATTTCTTTGACTCTAAAAGCCTCGGCTGCTTCGTTCTCCCAGAAAACAGCCAGGAGCAGGTCGGAAGAAACTGATATGCTCACCTGGCTAATAAACACTGTTAGTCGGAAAAATAATGTGCCACTTCCTCACCATTTCTGTCCCATCGCCATTGGTGCCAGAGGTTCCGGAACGCTTTCGGCGTGAGATACACTTTAGGAAACAACTGAACATATCGGTGACCATGCACACGCCTCCCAATTGGACTTCTTTCGTCGCTACCTCTGGGGGGTGTTCATGCGATTTCTATCGTGCAGGAGATGACTTTCCCGAAGACGAATCAAAACGGATCATTAAGTATCGGAAGCAAGGATGGCCGGATGCAAAGATTCAGAGGGTGATCGAGAGTCGGGCGAAAACTACAATGAGATCGGCAGGATTGCGGGACGATATCGTGGACATGGTTGCCGACTTTGCCCACGCATTCGGGCAGATTCGCCTTTCGTTGCACTGGTATTTAGACGACACCGACACCGAACGCTTCTCCCTCAATGATTCCGGTCAGGTTTTGTTGGCGGATTTCAAGCGCGATACGACGATACTCAAAGGCGAGTCCACCTTAAAAATCGAAGAGGCGTTATCCAGGAGGATAGGCCATTAGCCCAATGCCGTTAAGGATTCGGAATTCTTCAGCACCAACGGTGTTCACCCTGGGTGGGCAGGTGTTGTTAATCAAAAGCCCTGAAGGGCGTGCGCGTCGAGTTGAGGGCGATTGGTCCGGATTCGTAGCACAAGGAGGGGCGATGCATGATCGCCCAGCCCATGAGATGACAATAAAACAGGCGGTTTCCTCTCCCCATTGGCAGTTCATGGGCATCGGCGGACATGCTCCGCCGCTCCTGGCTTGTTTCGGGCCAGTAGAAGATACCTGAAGCGAGGTATTCCATGGGAATGTGAGCCATGCTTAACTGGTTCTTTGCCCCGCTTATCGGAGCCTCCCACCATGCCCGCCTTCCACCGTCGCCCCCCGCTGCTCTGTGTTTTTCTCGCCTTGGCCCTGAAGGGAACTGCCATTTCTCAGCCTGAGGCCATTCTTGACCACTCTCACCCGCTAGAAATGCGGGTGAGCCATTTGATCGGGCGCATGACCCTTGAGGAAAAAGCGTCGCAGCTGGTGAGCTGGACGCCGGCGATTCCCCGGCTCGGCATTCCGGCGTTCATTTGGGACAACGAGGGAAAGCACGCTCTAGTTTCGGCGTTTCCCGCCAGCATCGGCCTCGCTGCCACTTGGAATCCGGCGATCACCCGCCGCGTCGCCACCGCGATTTCCGACGAAGGCCGTGCGGCAAACAACCAGCGCATCCTCGAAGGTAGAACACAGCGTTACCTTTGCTACTGGGCACCCACCGTCAACATGGCTCGCGACCCGCGTTGGGGCCGGGTGAATGAATCCTTCGGCGAGGACCCATTTCTAACATCCAAACTCGCCGTTCCGTTCATCCATGGCATGCAGGGCGATGACCCGCGCTACCTCAAGGCGGCGGCGGGCGTGAACCACTTCGCCGTTTACAGCGAGGAGCGCGACCGCCACAGCGTAGATGCCACGCTCGCCGAAGAGCGGGTGCTGCGTGACTATTACCTGCCTCACTTCGAGGCCTGCGTGAAGGAAGGAAATGCCGCTGCCGTGGGTGCCACGAACAACGGACTCAACGGCGTGCCCCTGTGTGTAAACCGCTTTTTACTCTCTAACGTCCTGCGCCAAGAGTGGGGCTTCAAGGGCTTCGTTTTCTCCGACGCCGCTTCGGTCGAAGATATTTGGAAACTGCGACGCTACGCCCCAGATGGAGCTTCTGCCTCCGCTCTAACAATCGACGCGGGATGTGAAATCAATACCGGTCTCGGCAACACCCACGCCAAATTCCTTCCCGAAGCCGTCAACCGTGGACTGCTCGACGAAGCCGCCGTCACCGAAGCGTGTCGCAGGGTGCTCACCGTGCAATTCCGGCTCGGCCTCTACGATCCGCCGGAAATGGTGCCCTATCGGCAAATTTCAAAGGATGTCATCGACAGCGCGCAGCACCGTCAGCTTGCCCGAGATGCCGCCAGCGAGTCGATGGTCCTCTTAAAAAACGAGAACGCCCTGCTACCGCTCGATCTCAAAAAACTCAAACGCATCGTCGTCGCCGGACCGCGGGCGGACCAAGCAGAACTCGGTCGTAAGCAAACGGGTTCTTCCGCCTGCAACGTCTCTGCACTCGATGGCATTCGCAGCCGGGCCACGCCAGATGGCATCGAGGTGATTTACGAAAAAGATCCGCAATCCTCGGTCAAGGAAGCGGCGTCTGCGGACGTTGTGCTGTTTTTCACCAGCTTGATGGAAGGCGAAGTTTGTGACCGCATGAACCTCGCGCTCTCGCCCAGACAAGAGCAACACCTGCTCGATCTAACCGCCACGCGAGTGCCAGTGGTCGTCGTGCTCGTAGGCAGTGGGAGTGTGATGATGGAGCACTGGGTGGACCGCGTGCCTGCGATGCTGGCCGCTTGGTATCCGGGCATGGAGGGTGGAAACGCGATCGCCGACGTGATTTTCGGAACCGCCAATCCGAGCGGAAAACTGCCGCTGACTTTCTATCGCACGCCTTCCCAGCTCCTGCCCTTCGAGGAGTTCGATATCCGCAAGGGCAACACCTATCTGTATGCCAAGACGCCCGTGCAGTTCCCCTTCGGCCACGGTTTGAGCTACACGAGTTTCCGCTACTCGAACTTACGGATCGCGGCGGATGACAAGCTGCCAGGACATTTCACCGTGCAGGCGGACATTTCTAACATCGGCAACCGCGAAGGTGCGGAAACCGCTCAACTCTACCTCCACGCGAAGCAGCGCAGCACCGGCGACCAACCGATTCGGCAATTGCGCGGCTTCGAAAAAATCCCGCTCAAACCCGGCGAATCCCACACCGTCACCTGGCGGCTGACCCCGCGCGACCTCGCCTTTCACGACACGGACATGAGCTTCATCGTCGAGCCTGGGGAGATCGAAGTGCGAGTCGGCGGCTCGTCGGAGGATGCGGCGCTTCAAGGGTCGTTCACAGTCGGCGAAAAAATCGTGGTGCGGCCGGCGGCTGCGTTCCGCTATAATGGACTATCAGTCGCTGCCGAAATGGTCGTGCCGGACGAAGCGCTGCGCGTCCAAGTGACCGCCGCGAACACCGGCGGCACGACCGGAGTTCCCACCCTACTTGTGGACGGCCAGCCCCATCCTTGCGACGCCCTACCACTCGGACCCGGCGAGAAGAAGAACCTAACACTCACTCTCAAACTCCATCAACCCGGCATAAGGAAAATCCAGATCGGCGACCTTCCCGAGGTGGCCGTCACGGTCAGCCCCAGCCCGGCCCGGCTCGTCTGCCAGAACCTCGAAGCCAGTCTAACTGCATCTGTCGGCGAGACATTTCCCATCCGCCTCTCGGTCCAGAACACCGGTGGCAGTGCGGGTGCGCGGGAGCTTCCGCTGCTCGTCAATGGCAGCCGAGTCGCCGAGTCCAAGGTGCGGCTCGATCCCGGTGAATGCACGTCTGCGGTTCTCACCACCCGCTTCGATCACCCCGGGGTGCACCGCGTGACGGTCAATGGTTTGCCGCCGCGCACCGTGCAGGTCGGCGGCGCGGTCGATGCTGGGCTCCGCACCTTTGCGAATACCCCGGTGGCGGACTTCGGCCAATCCGCGCCGGGCGACTATTTCATCCGGGCCACCGGTGCGGTCGGCAGCTCGTGGATTGAGGAAAACAACGGCGCCCAAGCCACGCGGGATTCTTACGCCGCCCTCTATCAGCCAGGTGCTGCGAAATCGCAATGCGTCATCACCGTTAGAATCGATAGCCAAGAACTCATCAGCAACCACACCAAGTCCGGCATCATGATCCGCAATGCCATCGCCCGCCCCGGCGAGTCGCACGGCTACCTCATCCATGGCATCAATAGTTACTACGGCGGCGTGGGCAACATCGAGTGGGACGGCGACGAGGACGGACATCTGGAATCCCACGCAATCTTCGACCCCGGCGGTTTCCCGAAATGGCTCAAACTTGAGAAAAACGGCAAAACCTTCCGGTGCTTCTCAAGCTCTAACGAGGGGCGGTCTTGGGATCTTCAGCGCACCATCGAACTTCCTTCCGCCGCAGACGCGCAGGACGTAGGGCTCTTCGTCGCCTCCGATACGGACGAACGCCCCGCCTTGGTGCAGTTCTCCGATTTTCAGGTTGAGGACGGCTTGTTTACAGGCACCATCGCCAAGCAAGAACCGGTGCGGGCTTCAAATCCTGAGCAACCGTATTAAAACAGGCCTCATCACACTCGGTTAGGAATTATTGATCTAAAAGCCATGCCGCCACGCCTCATCATTGCTGCGGTGATCTTGATGGTTTCATCAACTCTCCTCTACGCCGACTATTCCATCACCGCTTATGGCGCGGTCGCGGATCGCAAGATCAACTCCACTTCCGCCATCCAAAAAGCGATCGATGCCGCTCACTCCGCCGGTGGCGGCACCGTGATTTTTCCGCCCGGCACCTATCTATCCGGCACGTTGGAATTGAAATCCGGCGTGCGACTTTATTTCGAGAACGGCTCAGTTTTGTTAGCAAGTCGTCTGGCGGATGACTATCGCGCACTTGGCGTCGTGCAGGCTCCGGTGCTTATTCGCGGGGACAAAGCCCGCGACATCGCGATCACCGGACGCGGCATCATCGACGGTCAGGCTGAACAAGTCTGGGCCGACCTTGGTGAGGCTGACGGCTTTATCGCTAAGGAAACCGAGATCGCCCGCCAAGCCGGTATTCCCAAGAAACGTGCCGTCACCGTGAAACCGAACCCCTGCTTGGTATATCTAACTGACTGTGAAAATATCCTGCTAGAAGATACGTCATTCATCAACTCCGGCTTCTGGAGCGTCCACCTCGGCACTTGCCGCAAGGTGAACGTGCGTGGCGTGTGCATCGAGTCGTCACTCGACATGGGCGTCAATGCCGACGGCCTCGATATCGACAGTTGCAGCGACGTCCGAGTCAGCGATTGCACCATCTCCACCGGCGACGACGCGATTTGTCTGAAGACCACTCGCCAAGCTGGCGGCAAGCCTTGCGAGGACATCGTCGTCACGGGCTGCACGCTGGTTTCCACCTCCTGTGCGCTCAAGTTAGGCACCGAATCCCACGGCGATTTCCGCCGGATTATCTTCAGCAACTGCATCATCCGTAACAGCAATCGCGGCATCGGCATCTTCGTCCGCGACGGAGCCGCCGTCAGTGAGGTGCTATTTTCTAATCTAATCATTGAGTGCAACCGCAAGCACTTCAACTGGTGGGGCGACGGCGACCCGATCCGCTTCGTCGTGCTCAAGCGCACCCCGGAAAGTCGCCTCGGTTCGATCCGCAATGTCGTCGTCTCTAACGTCATCGCCCGCGGCCAAGGGACCAGCCTGATCGCCGGCTACGAGGGCGAAAATCGGGTGGAAAACATCACCCTGCGCGGAGTGCAACTCACCATGAGCGCCGAGGCCACAGCGGACAAACGCGCCACCCACGGTCTCATTCTGCGGGATCTCAAGAACATCACTCTCGACGATCTCCGGGTGACCTGGGACAGCTCCCAAGGCATCGAAGCAAAGTGGACGGACGCCCTCTGCAACGAGCGCGTCACGGATCTCCAGAAACGTGAATGCCGGCTACTAACACCCCCCGCCGCAAGAGCTAACTGAGCAAGCTGAGGCCGAACGGTGAAGTGACTGCGTGCGTCAAAGGCTGCGGGCATCCTGGCCGCAGCCTTTACACGCGAATCCCCAAGATTTTTAAAAAGCCTCTCAACCTCGCCGCCGTTGAGCGCGTGCCTACAGGCGAAATAAATTTCGCGGTCCGTTAGGCGTAACTGCGGATGGAGACGTGGACGTCTTCGAAAACTAACTTCTCTTTGTGCAGGGTGGGGGCGGTGCCGTAGCCGTGGTATTGCCAGGCGGAGACGTGGCCGAAATTCGCGTCGTCGCGCTTGGCTTCGCCGGCTTGGGTGCTGCCGGCGACGACTTCCGGGCTGTGGTCGAAGAACTGGTGCTCGACGCGGAAGTGGCCGCCGCAGGATTCTTCGCGGTCGCGGGCGTCGTAACACATAACTTCGCCGAACTCGAGGAAGTCGGCGACGCGACCGGCCTTTTCGAGTTCCATATTCGCATTGGCCCCAGAGCCGGGGATACAGATGTTTTGCCAAAACTCCTCGCGGATCTGCGGGATTTTCGCGAGCGCTTCGTCGAGCCCTTCACGGGAGCGGGTCATGCCGCACTTGTCCCACATGATCATGCCGAGTTCGCGGTGGAAGGAATCCACGGTGCGTTTGCCTTTAATGTTGAGAAGCTTGTTAGTCCGCTCCTTGGTCTCGGCCTCGGTTTGCTTAAACTCAGGCATGTCGGTGGTGACGCTGCCAGGTTTCTGCGAGACGAGGTAGTTCGCGATGGTGGTGGGAATGACGAAATAACCGTCTGCTAAACCTTGCATCAGGGCGGAAGCTCCGAGGCGATTTGCACCGTGGTCGGAGAAATTTGCTTCGCCTAACACATGCAGGCCGGGGATGTTAGACATCAGGTTGTAGTCCACCCACAGGCCGCCCATGGTGTAGTGGACGGCTGGATAAATCATCATCGGGCCTTTGTAGGGATCCTCACCGGCGATCTTGTCATACATTTGGAACAAGTTACCGTAGCGGGCGCGGATGGTGTCCTCGCCGAGTCGATCCGTCGCATCCCGGAAATCCAGATAGACGCCGAGTCCGGTGGGCGCGACGCCGCGACCCTCGTCGCAAGCTTCCTTCGCAGCGCGGGAGGAAATGTCGCGCGGCGCGAGGTTGCCGAAGGATGGATATTTCCGCTCCAGGAAATAATCGCGCTGGTCCTCGGGGACATCGGCGGCGGTCATTTGCTTGGCGCGCAGCTTAGCGGCGGTGTCCGGATTTTTCGGTGCCCAGATGCGGCCGTCGTTGCGGAGCGACTCAGACATCAGGGTGAGCTTCGATTGATAGTCTCCGCTAACAGGGATGCAGGTCGGGTGAATTTGAGTGTAGCAAGGATTGGCAAACAAGGCACCGCGGCGGGCGGCGCGCCACGCGGCAGTGACGTTGCAGCCCATGGCATTGGTGGAGAGGAAAAACACATTGCCATAGCCGCCGGTGGCGAGGATCACAGCATCGGCAGCGTGAGTGGAGATTTCCCCGGTGTTCAAATTTCTAACGACGATGCCCTTGGCGTGGCCGTTGACCAGCACGAGGTCGAGCATCTCGGTGCGCGGGTACATTTTCACGCCGCCCTTGTGGATTTCCTTTTCGAGCGCCTGATAGCAGCCGATGAGCAACTGCTGCCCAGTCTGCCCACGGGCGTAGAATGTGCGGGAAACTTGCGAGCCGCCGAATGAGCGATTGTCGAGCAAGCCGCCGTATTCGCGGGCGAATGGCACCCCTTGCGCGACGCATTGGTCGATGATCGAGCTGGAGACTTCGGCGAGCCGATAGACGTTGCCTTCACGGGCGCGGAAGTCGCCGCCCTTGATGGTGTCGTAATAAAGGCGGCGGATGGAGTCACCGTCGTTTTGATAGTTTTTCGAAGCGTTGATGCCACCCTGCGCGGCGATCGAGTGGGCGCGGCGCGGGCTGTCCTGATAGCAGAAACATTTCACCTGATAGCCCATTTCCGCGAGCGAGGCGGCGGCAGATCCGCCCGCCAAGCCGGAGCCGACGATGATCACGGTGAATTTCCGCTTGTTCGCCGGATTGATGAGCTTGGAGTCCATTTTATGTTTGGACCATTTTTGCTCAATGGGGCCGGACGGGGTTTTACTGTCGAGAACGATGGACATGGCGGGTGGGCAGTTAGAGTGTGACGAAGCCGGCGAAGATCGCGAGCGGGATGGAGACGAAACCAGCCCAAATCGCGAGAGTGTAGGCCAGTGAGAAATTCTTAATCGCGCCTTGGGCCTTTTTAGAACGCAGGCCGAGGGTTTGGAAAATCGAGGCCACGCCGTGAGAGAGGTGGGAGCAGAGCAAGGTCATCGCGATGATGTAGAAGATGACGACGAGCGGATTTTGAAAGCCGACGATGACCATCGAGTAGGGGTCGAAGTCACCCAGCCCCGCCAGCTCGGCGTCCACTCGGACGGTGAAATGAAGCAGATGGAAAATTACGAATGCAAGGATCGTCAGGCCAGACACGATCATCATCCGAGAGGATTTGGACGCCTGAATGGTCGCGGGGAATTCATAAGGCTGGCGGGCCGCGCGGTTCTGCCGGACTAGGGAAATGGTGGCCACCACATGGACCACCAGCATCACCAGCAGCCCGATGCGAGCGATCCAGATGCCGACACCATGGAGCGAGCCTTTGAGGAATTCCGCATACTCATTGAAGGCCTCGCGACCCACGAACATGAGAAGATTTCCTGTGAGATGGCCCGCGAGGAAAAGAACCAGCACGATGCCGGTGACCGCGACCACAATTTTTTTCCCAATGGAGGAGGACCAGTAAGTATCGAGGCAACGGGTGATGGCGTTCATGGCTTTAAAGGAGAGGCGGCAGCGGGGGCCGGGCGAGGAATAGACAGGGAGGAAATGCTTTTCAAGGGGAGAGTCGTCATGAAATAGAATCCGCCAAGGAAATGGCGGGATTTGCTGGACTCCTCTCATTTCTGCCGCTCACCCAGCCCCCGAAAACCGCCATCGGAGCACCGGAAATGACAAACGGAGTCCTCGAAATCGAAAACGGAGTGCCACGAAAGACCAACGGAACACTGGAAATACTGGCTCTATTAAATCTCCAGCAAATACCCGTCGCCTTCCATCCGAAAACATCCACCTCCAGCCGGCGGAGATTCACTTCCAGATCACAGAGATTCATCCCGGACGTGCAAACCTCGCCCCCCGTGTTGGCACTTGTCCTTCCGACCGCGCAGAGATTCACCTCCAGAGCGCTGAGATTAGGTTTCGGTATGCAGAGATTACCCGCCCACCCGCAGAGACTTCTCTCCGCTGTCCGGAGATTTAGCCCGCACCTGCCGAGATTCGCCACGGCCGGGTTGAGATTTCCTCTCAGAAATCTAACGTTCCACAAATCGTTCGTTTTTATTGATTTGTGAATTAAGTTGGTCCTGCTTCTCCAGACTTCGTTAGGGATTCCTTGCAATTTTGATCTCGCTTGGTAGAAGCCTTGGACCACAAGAAAAGTCATCCGCATCCGATAAACAAAGATTCAACCTCATTATCCCATGACCGATTCAGAATCCAACGTGTACGACGCCCTCAGCCGTGTCGAAACCTTCCTCAAACCCCACACCACCGCTTTTGCCGTAGGCAGCGAAGCAGTCAAAGACATCGCCCGCGTCACCCCGCTGCTTACGGAAATCGGCCCGCCCAAGCAGACATCCGGCCTCCGCGCCAGCCCGGCCACTGCTGCTAAAGCCAACCTCTTTGAAGAAGTCCGCGCCGACCTCGAAGCCATCGCCGCTACTGCCCGCACTATCGCCAAAAAGGAACCTGGATTCGCCGCCCCTTACCGCCTTGGCGATGACACGCAGAGCCAGATTCTCGCCGATGCCAAGCGCGTCCTCAAGGAACTCGAAAACCCCTCCACGGTCGTCAAATTCATCGCCTACTCCATCGATCCCGGTTTCGTCGATGACCTCATTGCCGATCTCGCCCTCATCGACGACAAAGGCGGCGAACAGGAAGAAGACCAAATCGACTCCGTCGGCGAGACCACCCGCATCCGCGCCCTCATCGTCGAAGCCCGCGCCCTCCTGAAATCCCTCGACACCTCCGTCACCAACCGCTTCCGCCGCGACCCAGAAATCCTCGCCGAGTGGGCCACCGCTTCCCACACCCACCGCATCCCGCGCGGACCAAAACCGGGGGATCCGCCACCTGCTCCGAATCCATAACACTCACAACAGAAAACGCCGACTTTACTCAAAGTCGGCGTTTTTGTTCTCTACTCCCCTAGTAGAGAGCAGTGACCACAACGCTCTTTAAATGAACTGCTCTTTCCCCTGGAGGTGGCTGCCCAAGCCACCGACGTGGACGACACGAAAGACGCCCCCGAAGCGCTTTCCTGACGTGCCGTTGCGGGAATCTTGGGGGGCCGGAGGCATGGGGTGAAGCACGCAACACGATGCCGCGGGCCGGGGCGCGGAGCTTTTTGGGAGGGCGGCGAGGCGGGAGGCGGTGAAGCGGAGCGGAACCGGGGGGGCGGGTTCCGCCTCCCGGCTGGCCGTGCGGGGTAGAGCGGGCGGAGGATGCGAGTGATAACGAGCCTCACATGCGGCTGCCGCGGGAGCTGCACAGGCCGGAGGGCACTTGTGACTGCGACGGGAATACTCGAAGCCGTGATAACGGCGAACCCTTTCCGCCACAGGCCAAACTGGTATGGACGGAGCAGTCAAATTCTGCCGAGGGTATTCCCGAGGGAACATCCGGAGAGGGAGGGACCAGCTTGCTGGGAGACCGAGATGCAGCATTACACCGTGCACGTCGCATGCTCCCGCAGGATTTAGAAGCTCGCTTGACAGCCCGCCAGTGGGATGACTTGAAGGTGCGGAGCGACGATCTTCGGCAGGGAGTTGAGCCGGTGGAATAGGGTCGGCTAATCTCACATGTTAATCCGTATACTCTGACCCCATTCAATGTAAAATTTGCTCCTTTCTGACTTTTTATCCATAAGCAATCTCTCTGGGAACTGGTTATAGGGAACTGGTGATAGTAATGATTTCATGGCTGCCGGGGTTCTCCCTTTGGGATATAAATAGGAGGCCTTCTAGGGGTATGCCATGGCTTGTGCTCGCTTTTACGATCTTCGAGGCCTTGTCTATGAACCATGTTAAGATATTCAAGGATTTTTGCCCCAGTCTCGAAAGAGCCATACCTATCCTTGAATCGTTGCAAAATTCCTTCGATCTCGGCGTCTGCTGCGGGATCCCCGTAAAGACTGATATTCTTAATAGAGCCACCGATCATTAGGATTGTTCCAACGCCATTGAATTCAATGATGTCTGCTTTTCCCGTTTTAGATTTCATCGCTTGGTATGTCTCTATTGGTGGTAGTTTGTCTGGGAGCTTTTTTTCCAGAGCTTTGAGAAAGCTCACATACGTGGAAATCGTTGTCTCGTTCTTCTGCTCCATCATATCATTATGTGCTGTGCTACAATCATTCCATGAAATATCATTCTCTTCTCTGAGAATTTTTTCAAAGATGACAGCACTTTCACGGATATAATCTGGTTGTGTTGTGTCATTCGTCGTCCGTTCAATGAGAAGTAGTTCGTTCCGAATCGCTTTATGTTTCTCTTCAATGGGACGTAGTTCGTTACGAGTCTCTTTGTGTTTCTCGGCAATGGGACTTAGTTCGTTTCGATTCTCTGTGTGTTTCTTTTCGCAGCCGCTGAGGGCGAGTGCTGCAAGAATGACGATTAGCGGCTTTGATTTCATGGCTGCCGGGGTTCTCTCTTTGGGATATAAACAGGAGGCCTTCTAGGGCTTTCCCATGGTTTGATGCCTTCCGCGCGAGCTTGGATGCCTTGGCCATGTTCCATGTTAAAATATTCAAGGATTTTTGCCCCAGCCTCGGAAGAGTCATACCTCTCCTTGAATCGTTGCAATATTCCTTCAATCTCAGCGTCTGCTGCGGGGTTCCCGTAAAGACTGATATCCTTAATAGAGCTGCCGATCATCAGGATTGTTCTGGCGACATTGAATTCAATGTTGTCTGCTTTTCCTTCTTTATCTTCCATCGCTTGATACGCTTCTACTGGTGGCAGCTTGTCGGGGAGCTTTTTTTCGAGTGCTTTGAGAAAGCTGACATACGTGGAAATCGTTGTCTCGTTGTTCTGCTCTTTCATATCTACAATTGCTGTGATCCAATCTCTGATAGAAATATCATTCTCTTCTCTTAGAATTTTTTCAAAGATGACAGCACTTTCACGGATATAATCTGGTTGTTTTGTGTCATTCGTCGTCCGTTGAATGAGAATTAGTTCGTTTCGGATCGCTTTATGTTTCTCTTCCATGGGACGTAGTTTGCCTTGAGCCTCTTTGTGTTTCTTGTCAATGGGACGTAGTTCGTTTTGATTCTCTTTGTGTTTCTCTTCGCAGCCGCTGAGTGCGAGTACTGCAAGAATGACGATTAGCGACTTTGAGTTCATGATATTCAGGGTTCCGGGACTTTGGCATAAGGAGACTTCCAGATGCGGGAGCGCATGGTGTCTGCTAAACGTCGGTGGGCACTGATGCCGGTTTCCGACCAAATATTAAGCATGCTCTGATTCCCAAACCAGATATTCGTCCTATGCCTATCGTAACTGAGGAAATAATCGTTCCAAAGGGCATTGGAGGAGGGATCATGTTGGGCATCGAGAAGGACATGTGCCAATTCGTGGGCCAGCACGGATTCCTGGGTGTGCTTGGAATTGATGAAAATCGCACCGCCGTATTTCTCCTCGCCCGGTGCCATGTACGAAGGTGTATTCGTGACACCTTGGGCTGCTGGTTCCAGTTCATTGACAAAGAACACGGGAATGGTGCCCGGATCCACTTGGCAACCGGCATCATCCATCAGCGCTTTGGTCTCGGGCATCATTTTGTGCAAGTATCCAGCGGTCTCTTCTGGAATCTCGAATCTATTACTGAGCACCACGCCCGCTGGTAGTGGGTCGATGGTTTTCAGAGTGTATTGGAGATCTACTCCGATGGCGGAGTAGATTTTCTTCGCTCGCTCGAACCAGTAGGTGGCGGTGGCAGCATCGGTGGTGCCCTTTAGAAGAAAGCCTTTGGCGGTGACGATCTTTTTGACGCGTATCGGAATTTCAAAGATTGGCTTTGCTCCGTTGCCAGGGCAGGTGAGCCATTGGAATTTTAATTTGCCACCGAGCTTGGCGCGGTAGGTGCGATCCCCAAGTGCTCCGTCGGCTTTGCCTTCGACGGCGAAGGTGTCATCCGTTTCATCATCCGCGACCAGACCTAGGGCGGCGGTTTCATGGAAATCATCAAAAACGTTGAGATCCACTTCTGCTCCCTGATCCAGGGTGGTGCCTTCGGCATCGACCGTCCAGATTTTGATCCGGTGCTCGGCAGTGCCAGCGGGCGGGTCTATGTCAGGAAGGCGGATGCGAAAGATGTCCACGTCTTCTTTGAATTTTGCATGGTCAAAAGCTCCGTTGTTGTTCGCGTCAAATATATAATTGTCTCCCCACTGGACGATCTTGAGTTCAGTCTTGGGTTCTGTTTTAAAACCAGTGTAGTCGTCTGGATCGGGGAGCAAGTGCCGATATTTCTCACCAGCTTCACCAACCCTTTCCCCTGTTACGTGACCGCGTATCTCCACCGGGAGGAGGCTTGCAGTCTTGCTATAGTTCTCACCTGTCGGGGTGGTGACTGAATA
>JAYTLO010000290.1:0-3409 GCA_043729385.1 Akkermansiaceae bacterium | reverse complement strand
GCGCGGGTGGCTTCGCGCAGGACGGGGCTGGCTTGGGTTTGGCGGAGTTGTTTCTCGATCTGATAGAGGTGGGCGAACTGGCGGAGTATCCAGCCGACGAGGCGCGGGGATTGGTGCTGGGCTTCGAAAAATTTCCATCTAACATGGGCGTAGCAGCCCATGAGGGTGATGTGGTCTTTGCCTTTGGCCCACGCTGCCAGCGCTGATCGATGGCGGCTTTGTTGATCGTGGAGACAACGTGCTGGCCTTCGGCCTGCCGGGACGCGGCAAGACGCATTTCCTGGCGGCCTTGGGCCGGGAACTCATCCTGCGCCACTCGAAGCGGGTGCTGTTTCGTCCGACCTTCAAACTGGTAGCTCAGCTGTTAGCGGCCAAGCGTGACCTGCGGTTGGAGAACGAACTCAAAAAACTCGACCGCTACGATGTCCTGATCGTCGACGACATCGGTTACGTGCAACAGAGCCGGGAGGAAATGGAAATGCTCTCCACGCTGTTAGCCGAGCGCTACGAGCGGCGGAGTTTGCTCATCAGCTCGAATCTGGTCTTCAGCCAGTGGGACCAGATCTTCAAGGACCCGGTGACGACGATGGCGGCCATCGACCGGCTGGCGCATCACTCCATCATCCTGGAGTTCGACGGCCCGAGCCAACGGGTGAAAAAGGCTGGCGAAAAAGAATCTAAACCCGCCGCCGACTAGCCGGTGCGCCCCATGGGTCTGCCGCCCCAAACCCCGCCGAGCTGAGGCAGCTCGACCCCGTCTGTCCCCCCTAAATCCCCTCCGGGGACTTCTCCCCTCCCGTCCCCCAGGGGAGCGGAGGGAACCGCTCGAAGAGCCCTGTTTGTAATTGTCGTCAGTGGGCAGTTCTAATTGTCGCCAACGGAATTTTTAATTGTCGCTGGACACCGCACTTTACAACGGTCACCCATGTGGAGCCACCCACCAGCCACATTTCGTGAATCTGTCCGCAGGGATGGCTCTGTGCGGAATAGTTCGACAATTCCCGAAAAAATTCGTCACCGTCCTTTCCGGGCACACCCACAACCGGTTTCAAACACATTTCCTGAGAAACCTGGAAATCCGCGTGGGGGAAGCACGGACAGGAAACCCGACTATTCAGGAAGTCTTGGAGTTCGCCTGATATCTGTCGCCCGGAGCCGTGTTTGGACGCAACACGCGCGTGCTCCAAGCCTTAGATCGGTGGGAGGCAACCTGTGCGTGACTTACGCGAATTTCTTCGCCGCTCCATGTCGTTTCCGGGCATCCAGGCTCCGAACGGTGGGGATGTCGCTCGAAACCACCTCGGCAACTGTCTTCGTAGCGCCATTCCTTGGGTACGTGGGTCGCGATCTGATCGCTCCAGCCGCGATCCACTTCCGCAATCCAAGCATTAAAGTATGCGGGGAATGGCGCACGCACCCAAAGGCCCGCCGCAGCGGACGATGAATTCGTGGCAGTTGGATCAGCGAAGGGCTCATTACACGTTCCTGGCCATTGCCGGTCGCGATAGTACTATTCTTAAAAGCCGCTCCCACCCAACGCTGAACCAACGGGAGAGATTGGAAAGATGCGCGTGTGAAGAGTTCCGTCAGTGAAATTGAAACACGCCCTGACGACAGGAGTCGAAAAAAGGCGATTACTGCGGTGGAACGCTCAATTTTGTTCAATTTATTTTTCGCCTATCAGATTTGAAGCTGGCGCATCGCCTTTCTGCTAGATCCCAACCCATTCATCATAAGCGGATTAAATCCGGTGTCTGATAGATAGTTTCGTCAAAAAAAATATCCCGGCTTGTTGACCTTATTAACGCCTTAAAGGAAAAAAGGCGTAGTGAGGACTTCATTACAAGCAAACACAATATCAGCGCTGAAGAAATTCGGCATTCCGTGGCACGGCATTCCGGCTCCTTTTGGCACCAGTGAATCGAATACCGCAAGGTCCGCGCTGATCGTTTCCTGCATGGAAATGTCCCAATGGCCGGTCAGTGATCTAGTCGATGCTTCCCCCATGGCCGCAACGGGAGAGGAAGCGTCAAAATGAAAGACGACTACATTCGCCTACAAGACGCTGCGCTCCCGGAATACAAACGCAACTACAAAAAGTGGACGGATTCCATGACGCCGGAGGAGCTTCAAGAGCTGAACAACCTCGGTCTCTCGAAACCTTACGGTTATTTTATTTGTAGGGATGGATTGCATGCGGCTAGAGGGAAAACCACTGTGGGCTACACAAACCGGGCAGTTCACGGTCAGTTTCGGCTGACATGAAGTCTGAACTCGATTGTGTTTGCCCAAGAACCGCCCAACGTGGTGCTCGGGAAGTTGGAAGTGACCACCTTGAGCCGCGAGGATTGGCCACGCGCCGCCCGCCTGTTGGAGGAGGAACACTATCTGGGCGACACCCGCCCGGTGGGCCGCACTCTGGTCCATGCGGTCCACCATCAGGGCCGCTGGGTGGCACTCCTCGTGTGGGGGCCAGCGGCACTCAAACTCGCCGACCGCGACGCCGACATCGGCTGGACCGACAGCCAGCGGGCCGAACGCATCGGTCTTGTCGTGCAAAACCGCCGCTTCCTCGTGCTTGCCCAGACCCGCATGCCCAACCTCGCCTCGCGTGCGTTGGCATAGCCGTCAACGCCTTGCCCGCCGCGTGGGAGCAGGCACATGGCTACCGGCCGTTGCTCGCCGAGACCTTCACCGACATCGAAGCCTTCGAGGGCACCTGTTACAAGGCCGCTGCCTGGCAGCCCTGCGGCATTACCAAGGGTTTCACCCGCGAGCACCGCGCCGACTATTTCTTCCGCAACGACCGGCCCAAAAAACTCTGGCTGCGCGTGCTCCACCGCAACGCCGGACCCATGCTGTGCAGCATCGAAATGCCGCCGCAATATGCTCCAGGCCTCAATCTCAACAGCCCCGAGCGCGCCCTGCCCTTGCGCACAGCCCAGCTTGAAAGCCTGCGCGACGTCCTGCGCGAAGCGCCCGATCCGCGGGCACGCAACCGCAAGTTTCCCTGCTCCTCGATGCTGCTGTTAGTCGCTATGGGCCTGCTCGCCGGGCGCAACTCCCTCGCCTCTATCCAGCACTACGGCCAGTTCCTCACCCAAAAACAACGCTCCGCCCACGGCTGGCCGTCCAACCGGGCCGGCACCTTCCGCCCCGCGCCGAGCTACTCCGCGCTCTACAACCTACTCTGCAAAACCGATCCCCACGGGTTGGCCGCCGCGCTCAACGGCTGGCTCTCCGCCGCCCACGGCACCCTTCCGCGCGGGCTGGCCATTGATGGCAAATATGTGCGCAACCTCGTGCTGAATATCTGTTTGAGCGAGCACGAGAGCGGTGCGCCCGCCGCCATCGCCATCGCCGCGCAGGCCCCCGTGAGTGAGGAAACCAAAAAAGAGGGAGAACTCAC
>JAYTLO010000289.1:0-13397 GCA_043729385.1 Akkermansiaceae bacterium | reverse complement strand
GCAAATTCTACCCCGGTGAGCGGGACGATCACGCGTTGAATCGCTTTCAGCGGGTTCCGCTGCCTGGAGGGGAGTCGATGATCGGGGTGCAGCCCATGCGGTATAGCTCCGTGCCGGAGCCGACCGCCTTGGAACCCGCGTCTCCGCAGCGGGTCATCGCGGGTGGCATCGGGGTGTTAGGAATGATCGTGATGGCACTTCTACTCATGTTCGGAGCCAGCCGGGGAGGGATGCTGGATGGCATGGTTCTAACTGACCGTCTGCTGATGGCGGGATTCGCGAGTCTCCTCGGGGTGGTCATGCTCATTTACGGCAATCCGAAGGCGCGACTGAAAGCGCTAGGAGTGGGGTTGGTGTTGAGCAGCGGCGTGCTGGCTTTGCCGTTTTTTTTCAAAGTCGGATCTGTCCCGCTTGAGCAACGGACTGTCCGATCCCCGCGCATTCCTGCGGCCTCGTCTGAGGTGAAATCGCAAGAATCCACGGAAGACAGCACCATTGTCTCGTTGCGAACTAAGATTGGAACGGGTCCGCTGGTTGCTGAAATCGACAGGCTCGCCAAGGCCGGTGCTGGCAAGCGGGCGATGGGTCTGTGGCTCAGAGGCCTGAGCGAAAGCAACAAGAATTTGGTCAAGGATTACATCATCCGGACGACGGGCGCAGATCCAACATCCCATCCCTACCCGAGGGATGGTGGGGACTATTTGCTGGTCGTCACGGGAGTGACCCAGTCGATCCAAGAACTCGCGCAATTGGCCTCAGTGCTTGGGGAAACGGAAAAAATCTATCCTGAAATCTCAGTGATCGAAGTGCGTGTGAACAATGAAATCTTCGTGGAGGGTTCGATTGAAAAACTCTCGAAAAAGGACGATCCGGCGTTTTATGATTTGAACAAACGCGAGCTGGAAAGCATCGACTTGCAGCGAGTCAAGCGGGCGGTTCAGCGGCTCGCGGAAGCTGAGCCGACGCTTTATCGCACCGACATCACTCGCAAGCTCATCGCCCTGCTCGGTGAGGATGGAGTCGATTTCAAAGGCAACATTTGCACCGCGCTGGGGGTTTGGTCCGAGCAGCCCGGGGCCGCCAGTGGTGCCGCGCTCGAGCTACTTAAGAAACTTGTCGCTAAAAACAGCCAGGTTCCACCGGCGGTCGTCGCGCTCATCGTGAAGGAAAAGAATACTGCGGTGATTCCCATCCTTGATGAACTTTGGTTTAAGAGTCCGATTGCGTGGGAGTCGCTATACGGGGAACTCGGCCAGCCTATCGAAGCCACCGTGATTCAGCGCTTCGCGGAAACCAAAGGGAACATCCGGTATTCCGCCGTGCGCCTTCTCGGGCGGGTGGGAGGAGCTGACAGTCTGCCAGTTCTGATAGCTGCATTAACAGACGCCGACCCTGAGATTAAGGTTCTGGTAGAGCAGTCACAGAAATCCATCCGCACTCGCTTGGGTCAATAGGGACGTGTGGATGAAAACTTCTCACTCTAGAAGTGGAAATCGACTTGCCGTTAGTAGCAGATTCTACAAGCCTCCCGTGCCTCTCGTTTCACGCCAAGCTGGGATAATCCGGGGGGAGAATTCCAGCCGCGTGAGGCGGGAGGTCTCGAATTTCCTTCTCCCCCTATGAATGATCGAACTCTGGAGAGTCTCGCAATTGCCGCTCCCAGATGAATCGGCGAAATAGCACCTTCACCGCCGCTGTGAGTGGGACTGCCAATAACGCACCCACGAATCCGCCTAGCACCAACGACCAAAATAGCATCGAGAAAATCACCGTGAGCGGATGAAGCCCCACGGAGTCCCCGACGATTTTGGGCGCGGTTACTAGTGAGTTGATCTGTTGGACGACTACAAAGATTCCCAGCACGCAGCCGACGTAGGCCCATGGCCCCATTTCAAAAGGCGCCGCTACCCGTGCGTGGAGATAGGCGATGATGCACGCAGGAATGAGGCAGAGAATGTTTCCGATGTAGGGCACCACCCCGAGAATGGCCATGAACACCCCGATGAGCAGCCCGTATGGCAGGCCGAAAAGCGTCAGCGCGATGCCCACGAGAATGCCATCAATCGCCGCGACTAACACCTGGCCGCGGAAGAACGAGACCAAGTAGCCGTTGATTTCCTGAAGCGTTTCCACCAGCGAGGTCTTGAAGCGCGAGGCTTTGAGCGGCACGTAATCATGCCAATGCGTGCGGATCGACGCGGAGTCCTTGAGGAAAAAGAACAGATAAACGGGCACCATGATCATCCCTAACACCAGGCCGAGAAATCCAAACACCTTGGACGATCCGGCTGTTAGCCATGTGCGTCCGGTCCTGAAAATCACATCCAGATTTTCCATCAACATGCGACCGCCGCGGGTCCGGGCGAAGTCATCCAGCGATTCCTTGTCGCTTGCCATTACGTCCCTCACCACGGGTTTTCCCAGATCATCGGTCTCTGTGAGGATCCAAGAAATCGGCCCGTCTTGATAGCGGTTGCGGAGGTCATGCAGGGAGCTGGCGAGTGCGGGCTCGAGATGTTCCGCCGTGTCCCCAGTCAGTTGCGCCTGCGGTTGAGTGGTCTGCGGACGAGAGGATAAGAAGTCCCTCACCGCACCACGGCTGCGCAGGATGCCGGGTAAAACCGCCGCGACGAGCAACGTCACGGCCACCAAGATTCCGATAAAAAGCGTGATCACCGACCCCATCCGGCTCATTCCGCGTCTTTCGAGAAACACCACCACTGGGTCGAACACGTAGGCCACGATCCCCGCCACGATCAAGGGGATGAGCACCGGTTGGAGAAATCCGAAGACGTAGCCGAGCAGCCAAATCAGTCCGACCAGCAAGGCTCCGAGCACCAGAATAGAAACCCCCGTGGCGGCGTTCCACAGGGTCTTTTGTTGGAAAGGGGTAGGATAATGCATGGGGCAAACTTCGCGCTGCCTTATGAAGACTGCCGCGCGACTTACCAATTACAAAACTTCCTGACTTTCTGAGCTTCACCCACGACTTTTTCGCCTCATTGACAAAATCCCGATGTGGACACAATCTGTCCACATGAAAACCGTGACCGTCCGAGATCTCCGGAACAATTTCTCCAAAGTCGAAGCATGGCTTGGCGAGGGCGAGGAAATCCGCATTGAAAAACGCGGGAAACCGATCGGATTTCTTTCAGCCGCGCCGGCTTCCGCCAAATCCGTGATTCAAAAGCCCGACTGGGCGGCCCGCCGTAAAGCGATTTGGGGAGACCGGGTCTTCTCGGAGAAAGAAGTGAATGCAATGAGGGAAGCGGAACTGGAAGGTGAGGAAGGATGAAGCTTTATCCTGACACATCGTTCCTTTGCGCCAGTTATCGTGAGCAGGAGAATTCAGACAGGGCTGATGCTTTTAATGATCAATTCCACGGAGCCTTGCCCGTTTCCAGCTTCCTGCTGCTAGAGTTCCGCCAGTCGGTTCGGTTCCAAGCCCGCTTGTTCGAAAACGACCGGACCAAAGGCTTTTCCAAATCCGAAGGCACGGCGATGTTGCGGGCGCTTCAATCTGATCTCGCGGACGGCGTCTTGGAAATGGTCGCGCCAGACTGGGCTGACGTGCATCGGATTGCGGAGGTGCTGAGTGGGAAATACACGGAATCCGGCGGCCACCGTCTCGCCGATATTCTGCACGTCGCCACGGCGATTCACCTCGGAGCTGAGCAGTTTCTCACCTTCGACGCGAACCAGAAAAAGCTGGCCAATGCGGAGGGAATGGAAGTGCCGCTCTGAGGGGGCGTGCTCGTGGACCGCGAAATTCATTTGGCCCGCAATGCCCAATCGTCGGCATCCCGGCACTTTGGAAGAAAAGTTGCGATCTGGACACTTTATGGCTCGTTAACGCGAAGTTGTACTGGCGATCTGAGCCGAGATCCCATTAATTCCGCCCGCATGAGCCTTCCTCCAAAAACATTCTGCGCGCACAATCTGTTTGAAGTCGGTAAAGGCCATTTGGTGATTGCTCGCTATAAATCGGACGGTCGAGTCGAGGCTGGGGTATTTCTTTTGGACGTCTATTGCCTGGGTGTGAAGGATGCGTTTTTCCGTCAATTCTCTGCGGCTGAATTCCAGCAGTTCTTGGAAGAGATTTTCCTCGGTTCCTGCGGTTCTCCGCCCCTCGAGTACTCCGGCGCGTGGGGCCGAAAACTGGTGGAAGGCGCTGTGGAATACGCCCGTCGTTTGGGGTTCGCGCCGCATCCGGACCACAAGCAAGGAGCGAAGGTCATGGGTGGCATCAATCCTAAAGAATGTTCCGACGTGTTTGTTTTTGGAAGCGACGGCAAACCGCTGTACGTCGCCGGGCCATTTGATAGGGAAACCAAACGCGACATGGTCATGAGGACTCTAACCAAAAAGTTGGGGGCGCAAGGGTTTCACTTCATACTGCCGTTGGCCCTGGAAGGAGAGGAGTATTTAGATGATGGCGAAGAGGAATGACTGCGGGCGCATTTGCACACCGCCCTAAACTGTTACTCATGATGAGACGTTGAGCGATCCCTTGCCAGTTTCCAGCTTCCTGCTGCTAGAGTTCCGACAAGTCGATCGGTTTCAAACGCGCTTGTTCAAAAACGATCGGAAGAAAGGCTTTGCCAAATCCGTGGGAGCAGCGATGCGCGGGTGCTGAGTTGGAAATACACGGAATCCGGCGGCCACCGTCTCGCCTATGTTCTGCACTTCGCCACGGCGATTCATCTCGGCACTGAGAAATTTCTCAGAATTTCACGCACGTCGGCTGGGTCCACCGGCTTCGTGAGGTGACCGTCAAACCCAGCTTCGCGCGCTCTTCTCCGATCATCCTCACTTCCCCAGCCGGTCAGGGCCACTAGGATGGGCGTGATCAATTCCGCATCTTGGCGGAGGCGTTGCGCCACTTCGTAGCCGTTCATGCCAGGCAGGCCGATGTCGAGGAACACCACGTCAGGAAGGAAATCCCGGACGGCGGTGAGGGCGTCCGGCCCGGTGTGGACCGTGCAGGTTGCGTGCCCGAAAAGTTGCAACAGCATGGCCAGGCTCTCGGCTCCGTCCACGTTATCATCCACGACGAGAACCCGTTGCGGCGACACTGTGGTTTCCGAAGACCCAGGAGATTTGTTGGAGTTTTCCAGCTCGCCGTTCTCGGCAGGTGCGAGTGGAAGTCGGACGGTGAAAGTGCTGCCGAGACCCGGCCCCGGGCTTTCCGCTGCGACTGTCCCGCCGTGCATCTCGGCGAGCCGCTTGACGAGTGAAAGACCGATGCCAAGACCACCTTGCGAGCGGTCGAGGGTCTGGCCCACTTGGGTGAAAAGGTCGAAAACCTTGGACAGCATTTCCTGCGGGATGCCCACTCCGGTGTCGGTGATTCGGACGACGACGTGGGCACCATCGCGGTCGGCGAGCAGCTCGATACGGCCGCCCTCCGGCGTGTATTTGGCGGCGTTGTTGATCAGGTTGCTGAACATCTGAGAAAGCCGGGTGAGGTCGGCGAGGACGTGCAGCGTCTCCTCGGGGAGGGAAATAGAGAGATCGTGGCGTCCCCCTTCGACGAGCGGGCGACTCGTTTCGAACGCCATGTTTAGCACCATCTGGATGCTCGCTCGTTCCGGTTTCAATTCCATCTGGCCGCGGCTCACGCGGGACACGTCCATCAGATCGTCCACTAGGCGGACCATGTGGCCGAGCTGCCGTTCCATCATGTCGCGGGCCGTGTTGGCCTGCTCACCGTTGCCCGCGACTTTCAGGATTTCCAGCCCGGTGCGGACCGGTGCGAGGGGATTTCTCAACTCGTGGGCGAGGGTCGCGAGGAATTCATCCTTCCGCTTGTCCTGTTCGCGGAGCGAGTCATAGAGGCGAGAGTTTTCGAGTCCCACTGAGGCAGTCGCGGCGAGTTGGCCGAGGATGGCCTCATCCTCACCGGTGAAATCGCCAGTTTGCTTGTCCGAGAGCTGGATGATCCCAAGATTACGCCCGCCATGGCCGATCAGTGGCACGCCGAGCCACCCACGAGTCGGGAGAGGAGCTGCTTCTCCACCGTTTTTCCCATTCCAATCGGGATGGCTCTCGACCTCAGCTTCGGTGAGGCGCAGCGAGCGGTTGGTCCGGCACACCATGGCCGAGAGTCCATCGGGCCGCACGTCGCGGCCGCGGTGCGAAGCGTATTTCTCGGAGAGGGAAACGGCACTGACCACTTGATCGAGGTCATCCTGAGGGGTCGTCGAGGTGATCGCGACGTGAGTTCCGAGGATGCGGCGAGCGTCTTCTGAGAGGACGCGGGTGATGCTATCCACCGAAAGCACCGCATTGATGGAGCGCGATGCCTCGGCCACTTGGGTCAGCAAGTCGGAGCGGTTCCTCTCGATTTCTGCCGAGTGGGCGAGGCGTTGCTCGGCCTGCTTTTGCTCGGTGATGTCGGTGTTAGTGCCGAACCAGAATAGGATTTCGCCGGCTGGCTCTTGGAATGGATTAACGAGTGTGAGGAATGGCCGGAACACGCCGTCGGCTCCTTTGATTGGGAAAACCATGTTGAACGGCTGGCCGGTCGCGATGGATTCCGCCCACCGTGCCAACACTTTTGGCAGCTCGTCAGGGTGGTGGACTTCCTGCCAACCCCAGCCATCCATCGCTTCGGGCGTCGTGCCGGTGTAATCATACCAACGGCGGTTGTACCAAAAAATATGCCCGTCCGGGCGCGCCATCCAGGCGAGGTTCGGGATGGTGTCGGCAAGCAGACGGAATCGTTGTTCGCTTCCTTTAAGCGTTTCTGCCGCGAGTTTGATGGTGGTTACATCGCGGAGAAAGCCGGTGAACGACGGCGGTTCTCCGGGATTCCGAGTGACGGTTAACTCGCAATCGAACCGCTCGCCACTCTTGCGGATGGCTTGTAATTCAAGCCGCCGATCAAGGATTCGCGCATCTCCGTGGGTCAAATACCGCGTCAAGCCTTCGCAGTGGCGTTCCCGATACTCGGGCGGAATGATAGTATCTGCTAACACTTTGCCCAGAATTTCGGACTTTCTAAATTCAAAGGTCTTTTCGGCAGCCGGGTTGAACTCGGTGATTCGGCCATCTTCGTCCATGCCGATGATGCAATCCAAGGCAGTCTCCACGACGGCCCGGTTCCGCGCCTCGCTCTGGCGGAGTGCGTCGCCCGCCCGTTTCCGCGCGGTCACATCCCGGTAGTAAACCGCGACTGAGCCACCTAGGGCAGGGGCTGCGTCCATCTCGAACCAACGGTCCCAAGGCTCGTAGTAGTTCTCAAAACTAACAGGCACGCGCTCGGCGGCGCAGCGCAGGTATTCGCGGTGAATGACGGTGCCGACGGTGGACGGGAAGACTTCCCAATGATTTTTCCCGAGATAATCCTCGCGGCGCTGGTCGTTGATCCGCTCCGCCGCCGCATTCATGTAGGTGATCCTCCACTCGCTATCGAGTAGGAGAAATCCGTCGCTGATGCTCTCAAGCACGTCTCTCACTCGCTCTTCGCTGCGGCGGAGGGCTTGCTCGCGGACGACCTCGGCCATGGCGGCTTCGACTTTTAGGCGGTCGGTGATGTCGTGCATCGAGACCACGGCTCCAAGTTTGTGGCCGTGCGCATCGTAAAGCGGCTGACCGCTTGCAAGGAGCGTCCGCCGCTCGCCACCCGTCGGGGCGATTACCATTTCGGCGTCTTTGACAAACTCCCCGGCCAAGGCTCGGAAAAGCGGCACATCGTCTTTCGAGAGCGCTGTTTTCCCGTCCGGGCCGAAGAGATCGTAGTGCTTCGCCCATTCCTCTGCAGGGAGCGGCTCTTGGGGAAGTCCGTGAAGCGTCTTGGTTGCCCGGTTAAACAAGGTGAGCAGCCCGTGCTCGTCGCAGGCGACGATGCCGTCTTCGATATTCTCCAACACGGCTTCGAGAAATAATTTCTCCTGCTGGAGCTCCGCCGTCCGCTCCACTTGTCGGAAGGTGGCCTCGGTTTCTCGTTTTACGGCCAAGCGAAGTTCTTCCTTGCTGCGGTGGAGATCTACGAAGAATTCCACTTTTCCCTTGAGGATCGCGGGGACGACCGGCTTGGTTAAATAGTCCACCGCGCCGAGGGCAAATGCTTGTTCCAAGTCCAGATCCGAGCCATCGGTGAGGAAAAGGATGGGTGTGCCGTGGGATTTACGGATCAGCTTCGCTGTCTCCAAGTTGCCCAAGGTGGGCGAGTGAAGGTTGAGAATGATCGCCGCGAAGTCGGTTTCGAGGACGTGCTGGAGAGCCTCTTGCCCAGAACTTGCCCGGCTCAAGTTTCCGCCCAGAGGGCCGAGGACGGCTTCGAGCGCGAGGAGGTTCTTTGGCTCGTCGTCCACGAGCAGGATGTTCACCAAGGTGTGGGAAGTCATGCGTTCGGTTCAGTGATGCAGTGTTGTCCGCCGCCACTGAAAATTCTTTCGCGGGATCGACAAGATTTTTTTTAGGTGGAACCGAATTTCCTGAAGACTTGCGCTGCGGGCGAATCCGGGCAACGAATCGCCCATGACCGATTGGGAAAGCCGCTATCAGTCGGGCGATATGCCTTGGGAAAAGGGCCAATCCGCGCCGCCTTTGAAGGAGCTGTTGGAGAAGCTGCCAGCTGTGGATTGGGGGAACGGGCCGGTGCTGGTGCCGGGTTGCGGACTGGGGCACGATGTGAGGGCGCTCGCGGTGTTAGGGATTCCGGTGGTGGGACTGGACGTGTCACTGACGGCAGTGGAGCGGGCGCGGGCGTTTCCGAAAGCGGGGGAGGAGAGCTACGAACTGGGGGATTTCCTGGACCCGGCATGGCGGGAAGGGCGGGAGTTTTCGGCGGTGTGGGAGCACACGTGTTTTTGCGCGATCGATCCGGCTGACCGTGGTCACTATGCGGAGGCTGTGGCAGGATGCTTGCCGGTGGGTGGACTGCTGGCTGGGGTGTTTTTCCTCAATCCTCATGATCCGGGCGAGGAGGCGTGCGGGCCGCCGTTCGGGGTGACGGTGACGGAGCTGGACGCGTGGTTTCATCCGTGGTTCGAGCGGGTGGACGGCTGGGTGCCGCACGGCGCATTTCCTGGCCGCGAGGAGCGGGAATGGCTGGGACTATTTCGCCGGGTGGCACATGCATGGGTTGCGGGCGAGACAGGACGTCGCTAGCGTGTCGCTCAACCAACGCCATGAAGTTTTTAATCGTTTCTCCGCTGCTGGCACTGCTGCCATGGAGCGCCATGGCCCAAGCGCCTCGCCCGTATGTGAATGATCTGAAAGCTCCGGCTAACAGGAAGGACTTGGAAACTCTCCAGAACGCGGTGGCCGAGGCGCTGCCGAAGGCGCGGGCCGCGACCGTGAACATCGAGATCAAAGAAGGCTCGGGCAGCGGCGTGATCGTTTCGCCAGACGGCTTGATTCTAACGGCAGCGCACGTCGCGACGGGGGTGAAGAAAAAGGTGACGGTGATGCTCGAAGACGGCACCAAGCTGAAGGCGGAAACGCTGGGCCTAGTGGCGGGCACGGACGCGGCGATGCTGCGGATCACGGAGAAAGGCACCTATCCATTTGTGGAAATGGATAAGGCGCAAACGACGCGGCTGGGTGACTGGGTATTCGCGCTGGGCCACTCGGGCGGCTTCGACAAAGAACGCGGCTCGGTGGTGCGACTTGGCCGCTTGGTGCGGATCGCTGGCTCGACGTTTCAATCCGACTGCATGTTGATCGGCGGCGACTCGGGCGGGCCGTTGTTTGACCTAACGGGAAAGCTAGTGGGCATCCACTCGCGGGTCGGCCAGCAATTGCAGGTGAACATGCATGTGCCGATGACGGAGTATCTCACTAACTGGGACGGGATGTTGAAGGGGGATTTTATTGGCGAGGGACCTTACGCGCAATTGCCGGAGAAGGGGAATGGATTCCTCGGCTTGGCCACCGAAGCACGCCCGAAAGGCGGCTTGCGAGTCACCAAGGTGGGCAGCAAAAGCCCAGCCGAGGAGGCAGGAATCAAGGCGGGTGATGCCGTGCTTAAACTCAACGGCGTGGCTTTGGAAAAACGCGAGCAATTGCAAGAGCTGCTCAAAGAACTATCGGCGGGTGACGAGGTGACGCTCGACACGGAACGTGACGGCAAACCGAAAACCTTTACCCTCGAACTCGGTGCACGCTAACTGGATTCTATCAATCGCATCCGCCGCGCTACTGCTTCCCGCAGCCGGGCAGCAGAGCCTGGATTCCGCCTTCCGGACGACGGGGACTGCGGTGGTCGCGGCGTTTGAAACTCAGCGCCAAGTTCTGCAAATTTCTAGCGCGGTGATCCTGTCCGCTCGCAAGGAGATCGCGTATGGCGTGGTGATTTCCGCAGACGGGCACATTCTAACGAAAGCAAGCGAGGTGCGGGACGTGGCCGATCTAACGGTGACGGTGGATAAGACGAACTATCCCGCAGCGAAGGTGCTGATGGTGGACCCGACGTGGGATGTGGCGCTTTTAAAAATCGAGGCCAACGGGCTGGTGCCGGTGGTTTACGCGCCGACCAGCGCAGTGCCGCAAGGGACGTGGGTGGTGGCAAACGGTGCCACGAGCCGCACGGCGCGGCGGCTGTTAGCGGGGATCGTGAGTGCGAAGATCCGCGAGATTCCTGCGGCTGGCGGTGCCGCGCTGGGCGTGATCCTGAACCCGAAATCGAAACTGCTAGAGCTAGATGCGGTGAATGAAAAGAGCGGCGCGAAGGAAGCGGGTTTGCAAAAAGGCGATGTGATTTTATTGATCGAAGGCAAGAGGGTGAAGAAGATCGAAGAGATCGGGGAAATTCTCAAAGACCGCAAGGCTGGCACCACGGTGAAGGTCACCTACCGTCGGAACGACCTGGAAGCCACGGTGGATGTTAGATTGGCGGCGCGTGGTGAAATGTTCACCGATCAGATGAACCGCAACGACCAGATGAGCGGGGAGTTTTCCCCCCACCGCAGCGGATTTCCGCGAGTGATGCAGCACGACATCCTCGGCAGCCGGTCGGTGGTGGGCGGCCCGCTGCTAGATCTCGACGGGCGCTGCATCGGCATGAACATCGCGCGGGCAAACCGCGCCGAGAGCTTTGCGATCCCGGTGGAGGATCTCAAGGAGCTGGCCGGGCGCTTGATGAAGCAGGCGGAGAAATAAGTTAGCGGCTGGATTCGCGGTGGCGCTTGAAGATTGCCAAAGTACGCTCGCGCTCGGTTTTGTGATCCACGCAGGGCAGGGGATAGTCCGGGGCGATGGGCCGTCCATCAGTCGGCGCTTCCAGAAAACGAGAGGGATGGACTGCCGCGAGTTCCGGCACCCAGCGCTTTATATAGATACCGTCGGGATCATACCGGGCAGTCTGCGACCAGGGGTTTTGGATCCGGAAATAGGGCGCTGCATCTGCGCCGGTGCCTGCCGACCATTGCCAGCCTCCATTGTTAGAGGCGATTTCACCGTCCACGAGATTTTGCATGAACCACGACTCGCCTCGTTTCCAGTCGATGTGCAGATCCTTGGTTAGAAACATAGCGGTGATCATGCGGACGCGGTTGTGCATGAATCCAGTGGCCGTGAGTTCGCGCATCCCGGCATCCACGATAGGGAAACCCGTGCGGCCTTGTTTCCACATTTCAAAACGCTCGCCGGGTTCGTCCCACGGCAAGCTGCGCCAGTCGGCGTTAAATTCCTCATTCAGCACATTCGGGAAATGGTGGAGAATCGCGAAATAGAATTCCCGCCACGCCAGCTCCTTGATGAAGACATCGATCCCGGCCTTCCCTGCGCCATCGGCAGCAGCGCGGGCTTTCACGGCTTCCGCATAAACGGTGCGGATCGAGACGAGGCCGAACCGCAGGTCTTGAGAAATCCGCGAAGTGCCGTTAGCCGCCGGGAAATTTCGCTTTTCAGCGTAGTGCTGGATGGTTCCGGTAATCGCATCCTTCAAGCGTCCGCGGGCTGCCCGCTCGCCAGGAGCGACGGTTTTGGTGTTAGGGATTTCCCAACCCCACACTCGAACAGTTGGCAGCGGCAGCGACGAAATCTGCGCCGGAGTCCGCAGCACCATGGTTTCTCTAACCGGCGAAGGCTTCGGTCGGTCGAGCCAGTTCCGGCTGTAAGGCGTGTAAACCCGGTAAGGAAGGGCGCTTTGGGTCAGAACTTCATCGGGGCCATGCAGCGCCGCATCCGCGTGTGAGTGACATTCTATCCCAAGCTCCGCACACAGCTCGCGAACCGCCATTTCCACGGATTTCCCGAACGGGTCGGGGTCGGTGTTGAAATGGATGGCGACCGCACCACACTCCAGAGCGAGTTTGCGAAGTTCAGCCACTGCTGGCCCCTGGCGGATGATCAGGCGACCCTCAAGTGTCGCCAAGTTTCTCGCTAGCGATTCGAGTGAACCGCACAAAAAATTTTGGCGATTGGGGCCGGTCCATGAATGGTTGCCGGTCCAATCGCCAAGAATGTAAACAGGTATAATTGGAACTCCGAGTTTCGCCGCGCACCTCAGGGCCATGTTATCCGCGATTCGCAGATCGCGGCGAAACCAATGAATGATGGAAGCTTTCTCGTCCGGCATGACCGAACTTGTCTCGCAGGTTTATTCGCGCAACAGTCGAAAACTTCCTCATTCTGGAATTTCATCAGACCGCTTCTTCGAGCAGTTTCTCGACCTTCTTAATAACAACCGGAGTTAGCTTGCCATCGACGCGCTTGGAACCCTCGATCGTAGCTTTCACTTCGGCGAGGACCTTTTCAGCTACTGCAAGCGACTTTTTGCCACCGCCGAATTTCTTGTCAGGGAAATACTTTGTGAACGTCGTGCCAGCGCGGCTGATGCATAAACGCCAGCCTTCGAATGCTGCGCTTTCATAGGTGAATCGAGTCAGGTTCTTTTTTGATTTCATGTTGGTATGGTGGATTGCTTGGGAACCATGGCGGGATTCTGATAGAAATCTAGCCATTTTTTCTCGAATAGTGCCGAAATGGTAACTTTTTGTCAGAAATGCCCGAAAATAATGCTTTGCAAGCTGCGTGACCCGACATGTAGTCACGCCCCCGCGGGCAATCGCACCATGCCGTCGGTCCTCTCGGAGGCTTCATCACTGAAGATTCCGGCCCGCAAGAGGGTAACCCGGCAACCAAAAAATAACATGTCAGCAGTCAAACTCGCTCGTTTCGAGCTTCCTAACCGTCTTGTCCGCAATGAGGACACCGCCACCGAGACTTATGCCCAATTCAGCGCCGAGCCATTCGAGCGTGGATACGGCCACACGATTGGTAACTCACTCCGCCGCGTGCTTCTCTCTTCGTTAGAAGGCGCATCTATCACCTCCGTCCGCATCGCCGGCGTGCAGCATGAATTCTCCAGCCTCCCAGGCGTGGTGGAAGATGTCACCGACATCGTCCTCAACCTGAAGAAGGTGAAATTCTCCCACAACGAAAAG
>JAYTLO010000288.1:0-23442 GCA_043729385.1 Akkermansiaceae bacterium | reverse complement strand
GGAGGATCACAACCAAACCCGCGATCGCAACTCCGCCGCCAACCACTCCACCATGCGTCGGATGGCACTTAACGCCCACAACCGGATGCCTAGGGAAGGTAAGAAGCGCAAAAGCCTGCCCAAACGCGAAATGCGCGCCAACAAAGACAGCGCCTACCTCGAACAACTGCTCTCCCTAGTGTAGGGACCCTGGGGTGTTACCCGCATTTATCACATTATGGATCCGCCGTGCGGTGCCGGAGACGGAGGAGTGGACGGAGGCGCGGAAAGGCCAACCCGCACCGCGCATCCGCGAGTTGTTCGGGCCGGAGGTGCGGAGCGTCACCTGGCGGGTGATGCTGATCTGCGCGGTGTCTCTAACGGCGCATTGGACGTTTATGTTCTGGCAGCAAAGTTATATCCGCAGCTTGCCGGAAGTGGGCACCGTCAAAGCGGTGAAGGATCATGCGACGGTGATGGCTTTGCTATGGATCATGGTCGGTTCACTGATCGGAAATTTCACGGCAGGCGCCCTGGCGAAAATGATGGGTTATGGCAAAGCAATCGCCCTCATGTTAGCCGGCTATGCGGTGGTGATGTGGTTCACCTTTTCAAGCGCGCATAACTTGCAAACGACTTACTTGCTATTTGCGATCATCGGACTGATGCAAGGCTGCTTCGGCTTATTCACGATGTGCTTGCCGCCGCTTTTCCCAGTGCTGCTGCGAAGCACGGGTGCCGGGTTTTGTTATAACATCGGCCGCATTCTATCCGCAGTCGGGGTGGTGTTATTCGGGATCTTTAACAAGGTGCAAGGCGACTTCGCCGGAGTGTTATTGATGGCCTCGTGGTTGTTCATCCCAGCGGCGTTTCTCGCCCTGCTGCTGCCAGAGCCGGGGGGAAAGCGAACGATGATCGAGCCAAGCTGATCGCTTGCCACACTCGTTCCGTTTCCAGTTCGTTCTGGCAGCGCATGTCGAGCGGACACCTCGGCAGTAAACACGGCGCGCATTCGACATGCCGCCTCACCACGGCGTGACGGCGGCCGAGTGGTCGCTTCCAAACCGGATCGTTTGGCCCGAAAAGCGTGACACACGTCGCTCCCACATGGGCTGCTAGATGGGGCAGCGAGCCATCCGCTGCGATGACTAAGCTGTGCGCCGCTAACAATTGCAACGCGCCCGCCAGTGGCGAGGCATGGAAAAAATCCACGCCATCACCGAGTCTCTCTGCCAAAATTTTTCCCAAGCCACTGCCGCCGTCCACGCTGGTGACGGTCACCCGGCTGCCGCCATCTATCAGCCGCCTCGCGATTTCCAACCACCGCTCGAGCGGCCATTGGTGACTGGGGCCGTAGTCGGAATCCGGACACAGCAACACGGCTTCCGCCACGGGATCGATGTCTAACACTGCCGGTGCAAAGAACGCAGCTTGTCCGGTCTCGATCCCCAATTCCTCGACTGCCGCCAGATAGAATTTCACGCGATGCTCTAACAGCCCCCCCACAAAGCCGAGTGGATGCGTCAGTAGCTTCTTCAATTTTCCCCCGTCCGGCCCGAGCCGCCGGGGAATCCCGGCGAGCTTGAACGCCTCCGCCGCGAGACCATTTTCCCAAGCCAGCGCCGCCTGCCAGTTTCCGGATAGCTTCGCCGACGCCACCTTAGCTTTGGTTTTCACGGGGAAATCGATGACTGTTAGGCCCGCCAGCGTTTGCCAAAATTCCCGCTGTGCCTCCACACAAAGAACCCCCGTGGCCAAGCCGGATGCCACCAGCGCCCGCACTGCGGGCACCGCAAAACACGCCTCGTCCCAGCGCTCCGGCGCAGCCACTAACATTCCTCCGCCATTCGTCGTCACCCGCCGACGCTAGCGATCACCCGCCATCACGGAAACACCAAAGTCAGCCCGCATCGTCATCTTCCCACGCCAGTGCGGCCTCGGCCTTGGCTTGGGCAAGCACTTCCAGCGTGCCGTGGGCGGCGCACCATTCTTCGATGTAGGGCCAGTCGAGGGTGCGCCCCTGCACCTGCATCACAGCGACCACATCCGCAAAATCCTTCGGTCTCTTGGCTCCCAAACTCCACCGAAGTTTCTGCACGATGACATCCTCCGCAGTTGGGAGGAACACTTTCACGTCAGGAAAAATTTCCACTTTCTGACGGCGTTCGAAACGGGTGCGGTCATGCAAATCGTCACTCAGCCTGAACAACTCGATCTGAAACAAGCTGTCCTTCACCCGCAAAAGTTCGCGGCGCGTGGACGTCACCATTTCAAAGCTCATTTGGTCATCCATTTCGATCCCAGCCGGCAGAATCGCGGGTAATTTCGCCCACTCCACTGAGGGCAGATGCACGACCAGATCGGCATCTTTGGTGGACCGAGGGATGCCGTAAAAATTCGACGAATACGATCCGACGATCATGTGTGGAATCCCCGCACGCTCGAACACCGCGACGAGTTCCACTAATGAATCTGTCCCTGTCATCACGCGCTGCGGTGGTTGAGTTCTAACCGGCGGCGGAGTTTCTCGCGGCGCTCGACTTCGGTGAGTTCGGGAAACTGGGATTTGATGCCTGCTAGCGTCCATAGACAGGCTTCCTCAAACAGGTCCGCACCTGCACGGAATTTCATCCAAGGGGACATCGCACGAGCCTGCCGAACCTTTGCCCTCTCGGCGAACCTCGCATCGCTGGCGATCATTGCTTCCATATGCCGAGAGGCTACACAAACGGCTTTGCCGATCAAGCTACAGGATTTGCCACCACCTAACAATTCGCTTTGTGGCTTTAGAAATTCCTCGTGTCGGCCAGAGGCCAACGTTCCTTGAGGATCAATTTCCAGGGAACACCACTTCCTCGCCGGTAGCGCGGCCGTGGCCGAAGCTGTCGCCGATGTCCTTGCTGGTGACGAAGAGCATCAGCGAGATGAGAGCGAGGGCGCAAACGGTTTGGAGGATCTCCAGCGGCTTGGCTCTGACTGGGCGACCGGTGATTTTCTCCAAGATGGCGAGCGTGATGTGACCACCGTCGAGGACCGGGAATGGCATCATGTTGAGCACCGCGAGGTTGACGTTGAAGAGGACCATGAAGGCGAGGATGCGGCGCCAGCCGTCATCCATCTGCAAGAGCTGATATTGCAATTTGGCAATACCGACCGGGCCGCTGAGGTGGCCCACGCCGATACTGGAATCCGGCGCGGCGACGCTGGCAATGGTGGTCCACATCATCCGCAAGCTGTCACCGACTTGCTTGAACGGACCGGGATGGACGATGCCTTGGTTTTGGACGGGCCATGGGTCGAAGCCGAGTCCTAACATCGGCCCCTTGCCTGCGGGTGAAACGGGGATCACCGGAGTGGCTGTTAGCTTGAGCGGGCTTCCGTCGCGGGTGATCTCAAACTGAATCGGGTTCGCGCCGGTTTGCTTGATGAAAGCGACGGCTTTCTCGCTGTCTTTGAATGCTTGGCCGTTCATCGAGACGAGAATATCGCCGTCCTTGAAGCCGGCTTTCTCAGCAGGGCTGCCCTTGACGACGGAGCCAAGCTTGATGTGATCGATCTCCGGGCCGATGCCGACTTGCCGCAGGCCGCCGCGTTGGAACCACTGGGTTTCGGCAGTTTTAAACTCGGAAACAAACTTCATCGGCGCGGGATTTCCCGGACGCTCCACCGTGAATTCGATCTGCTTGCCTTTACTGAGGATGATGCCCTCGGTGATGCTATCGAGCGAGCCGGCGAAGCCGTGCACGGGGCTACCGTTGATCGCGATGATCTTGTCGCCCGACACGATGCCGGCCTTGGCGGCGGGACTATCAGGCAGAACTTCGACGATCTGAGTGGGAATGAAATCCGCAGGCTTACCCACCGCATACACGACCGCGGCGGAGAGCAGCGCGAGCAGCATGGAAAACAACGGACCCGCAAAAGCGACGATGATTTTATCAAGCGGGGTGATAGAAGGGAGCGGTTTCTCATCCTTGTTGCCACCTTCGAGAGCTTCCATCGGGGCCATCTGCGGCAGGGCCACGAAGCCACCCGCGGGGATCCAGCCGAGGCCGTATTGCACGCCATTGATTTCTTTTTTCCAAATCGGCGCACCGAACCAGATCTGGAAGCGGTCGATCCGCAAGCCCCGCCATTTGGCGGCGAGGAAATGGCCGAGTTCGTGAACGAAAATGATGACGTTGAAACTCATCACGACGGCGATGATCAACAAGATCACCTGAAAGACGGAGGAAATGGCGGACATAGGTAGGGAAACAGCTGCGGAAACCTAGCGTCGCCGGACTGTCCGGCAAGTTCATTAAATTTTCTAAAAACTCAAGCGGCGCAGGGCTGCACTTCCTTTCGGATGGCGTCGCCTTTTTCGCGGTCGGCCCGCATGCTCAGCAAGGAGAAAGATGGCGACCGCTTACGCGTAAGCCAAGATCCTTGATTCATAGGAAGCACCGGCCTTTGCGCTTTCCTTTTTCCACGAAAGCGGTTCGTTGGGGGCACGATGGTGGAGCAGGGCAAATCGGAAAATACATGGACGCGCGGCCAGCGCTGGGTGAGCGATGGCGAGCCGGAACTGGGCCTCGGGATCATCCGCCAGAGCGGCGACGGGCGGGTGGAAATCGCGTTTCCGGCAGCGGGCGAGACGCGGATCTATGCCATCGACACTGCGCCGTTGCGGCGTGTTAGATTCATGCCGGGGGACCGGATTAAGAATCACGCGGGAGCGGAGATGACGGTGGAGCAGGTGAGGGAAGAGCGCGGCTTGCGGGTTTATGAAACGCACGAAGGCGATGTCCCCGAGGCGGATCTATCCGATTCTATCAGTTTCAGCAAACCGGAGGAACGCTTGTTCGGCGGCAAGCTGGACGACCACGCCGACTTCGATCTGCGGGGCGAAGCGCTGCAACGCCGCGCGGACATGCGCCGTGCGCCGGTGCGCGGTCTAGCCGGTGCGCGGATGGACTTGATCCCGCACCAGCTTTTCATCGCGGATGAAGTGGCGAACCGCCCACGGCCGCGGGTTTTGTTAGCCGATCAGGTGGGCTTGGGAAAAACCATCGAAGCGTGTTTGATCTTGCACCGCTTGATTCTAACAGGGCGGGCCGAGCGTGTGCTGATCCTGGTGCCGGAGCCGCTGGTGCATCAATGGTTCGTGGAGCTGCTGCGGCGGTTTCAGCTTTCCTTCAGCCTTTACGATGAAGAGCGCTGCGAGGCGATCGAGTATGGCGACCCAGAGTGCAATCCCTTTCTCGACAGTCAATGGGTGCTGGCTGCCGTTGATTTCCTAGCAGGAAATGAACACCGCGCCGCCCAAGCGCGCGAGGCGGGCTGGGATGTGTTAGTGGTGGATGAGGCGCATCACTTGGAGTGGTCGCCGGAGGCAGCCGGACCGGCGTATGAAATGGTGCGCGGCCTTGCGGAAACCACGGCGAGCTTGCTCCTTCTCACTGCCACGCCGCAGCAGCTTGGGCCGGAGGGTCACTTCGCGCGGCTGCAACTTCTGGACCCGGATCGCTACGCCTATCTCCAACAATATCGCGAGGAAACGCTGCATTATGAGGAGGTCGCCGATGTCGTGGAAGCATTGGCGGCAGGCGCGATGGTGGACGAGCGCTTGCAGGCATTCGTCGCCGGGCATCAGCGGTTAGAAATGCGGGTGGCGGATCTGATCACGGAAAAACCGGCTGCCCGCGAGCGGTTGATCGCGGACTTGCTGGATGGATTTGGAGTTGGGCGGGTGATGTTTCGAAACACGCGGGCCAAGCTCGGCGGCTTCCCGCAGCGCGAGCCGCGGATCGCCGCAGTGGCCGACAAGGTGGCGTGGCTGACTGCCTTGCTAAGTGATCTCGGTGAGGAAAAAATTCTGGTCATCACCAAGACCCGCGAGCTGGCGGAGGAGGTGCTAGAAGAACTCCACACCGCCACTGGGGTGAAGGGCGTGTTGTTTCACGAAGATCTAACATTGCTCCAGCGCGACCGGAATGCGGCGTTCTTTTCCGAGAAGGATGGCGCGCGCATCCTCGTCTGCTCGGAGATCGGCAGCGAGGGGCGGAATTTCCAATTTGCCCGCCATCTCGTGCTCTTCGATCTGCCAGAAGATGTGGACTTGCTGGAGCAGCGGATTGGGCGGTTAGACCGCATCGGCCAGAAGGGCACCATCCAAGTGCACGTCCCGTATTTGCCCGGCACAGACGAGGAAATCCGGATGCGCTGGCTGGAGGAAGGACTCGATGCCTTCCGCGCCAGCCCGCCCGGCGCGGCGGAGATCCAGCGCGAGTTGCGCTTTGATTTGGAAGAAGCCATCGGCGAGCGCGAGGGCATCGAGGAGTTAATCGAGAAGACTCACGCTTGTCGAAAGCGGATTTCTGAGCGCCTCGCACGCGGGCAGGATCGCCTGCTAGAGCGCAGCTCGCACCGGCCTGCTAGATCGGCGTGGCTGGTCGCGAAGATCCGCGAGTGGGATGAGGACTCGGGCTTCGAAGACTTCCTGCTGCGCTTGTTCGAGTTCTCTGGAGTCACCATTGAGGAGCTCGGAAATCGCCGCTATTTCCTGCTGCCGGGAAATTTGAAATCGGATGCATTTCCCTCGCTGCCAGCGGATGGCATGACGGTCACCCTCGACCGTCAGCGGGCGCTGGAGCGGGAGCAGGAAGCCTTTCTAACATGGGATCACCCGCTGGTTCGTGGTGCGTTGGACTTAATATTAGGGTCGGCCGCGGGCAATGCGACTTTTGGCGTCTGGGACTCGACGGGCGAGAAGATCATCTTGCTAGAAACTTGGCTCGTCGTCGAGTGCGTGGCTCCCGCGCGGCTCCACGTCGAGCGGTTTTTGCCGCAGACGCCGCTGCGCATCGTCGTCGATCACAAAGGCACGGATCACACGGGCAACCCCGCCTTCGCCAAGCCGCCACTGCGGAAGGGCGATGCCGCGGGGCTGACGCGAAATGACAAGGTGAAGCGGACGTTTCTGCCCGCCATGTTAGATCAAGCGCGTCTTCTCGGCTCGGCGAAAAGCCACCCCATCATCGCGCAAGCCATGGCTCTGATGCACACAGAAATGGCCGCAGAAATCGCCCGCCTCCGCGACCTCGCCGAGGTGAATGACCACATCAAGCCGGAGGAAATCACCGCGCTTGAGGAACGCGAATCCGAACTCGCCGCCGTCATCTCAAACGCCCGCGTCCGCCTTGATGCCGTGCGGCTGATCTGGAAAGCACCGCCTAACTGACGCGATGAGTTTGCCACTCGCGCGCCCGCAGATCTTAGGGCCGGTGATTGGGTGCGAGTTGCTGCACGGCGAGTTGGAGTTCCGCAGCGATGGTTAGAGAACTCTCTTTACCAGGTTGCAAATGCGCATAATCCCGGGGCGGACCGATGACGAGCTTCAGTTTTCCCGGCCGGGGAATGATCTGATGGCGACTCCATGAGGCATACGCGCCCTCAAGATGGCAGGGCAGGACGGCCACCTTGCACCCAGCTAACAGTGCGCCGATGCCGGGCTTGAAGCGGCCCATTTCACCATCAGAAGTGCGGGTGCCCTCGGGGAAAATCACCAGCACGTTGTCCGGGTTTTCGATGAGTTTCTCGCACAGGCACATGCTCTGCCTGACATTCACTTGGCGGCCGAAGGGCAGCGCATTGATCACCACCGCCGCAAACCAAATGCGTGGCACGCTTTGGAAAAAGTAATCCGCTGCGGCTGCCGGAAACACGCGGTGCAGCTTACGCAGCGGCAATGCCGAAACCAAACACAACGCGTCCAAATGGCTGGAATGATTGGCGACTAATACAAATGCACCCGATGTCGGCAGGTGCTCCAGCCCGGTGACTTCATACCGATGATAGAGCCGCAGCCACGCTCTCATGACAAGGGCGGCGAGAGTGCGTGTTAGATAAACTAAGATGTCCGGCTCGCGCGGGAAGTTCTTCAGCCGCTCGATCATCGGCTGCTGCAAGTCCTCCGCCGTGTCGTAGCGCCAATGTTTCATTCCGGGAGATTGTAAAAGAAGTCCACCATGTGGAGAAATAACGGTGCTGTATAAATCAAGCTATCCACTCGGTCGAGGATGCCGCCGTGGCCGGGGATCAGCGCACCCATATCTTTCACTCCTAGGTCGCGCTTGATCACACTGATCGCCAGATCCCCCAACTGACCGCCGATGCCGACGATCAATCCTGTTAGTATTAACTGAAGAGTCCCAAAGTGAGGAAACGAAAACTGACAAAACCATGGCAGCGCGAGGGAAAACGCGAGCGCGCCGAGCGAGCCTTCTAATGTTTTCCCGGGACTCACCCGATCGCGGAGTTTGTGTTTTCCGAAGAGTTGCCCGCAAGTGAATGCAGCCACGTCGTTGAGCTGCACTGCGACTACTAGGTAGAAGAGATAACCATAAGCATGGGGCGAATTGGCCAAGTATCCCAGGTGGCCAAACATCCAGCCGATGTAGATAAAGCCCAGAATCGAAAGCGCCAGCGACTGCACTTGGCCCTTCGTGCGATTTGATACAATTGGAACGAGTATTAACAATGCCACGACATACACCGGCAGTGTCATGAATAACCCATACCAGCCGGGCTGGCCACTGTGGGGATTGGGCATCAGCACCGTTAACCCGACCACGATGATTCCGATATAAACCGCGCCGGTGATCCACCAATCACGATACAAGCCGGTGGCCCTAGCATATTCCTTGAACCCGAAAATCCCTAGCAGGGTGACACCGACAATCACCGCAGCACGACCCATGAACATGAAGCCGAAAAACACCGGCACGATGATCCACCACGAATGATAGGTCTTCCAAACTGAAGATAGATCCTTTTTCAAACTACGTCCCATGATCGCCAGCACCGCGCCACTCGCGATCAGCAGCGATGCCGCGAAGATTGCGTAAACACGGAACACTGGATCTTGCAGCGCCACGTTGGGAGACATCATCGGGAGCCGCCTTTCTCTTTAAGTGCTTGCATGATCCGGTGCAGTCTAACTCCAATGGTTTGAAAACAGCCGATCACGATCAGTATGCAAGTCCAGTCCAGGATAGTCAGTGCTCCAAGCCTGTCGTGAAATGCAAATGCCAACCACGCACCGAGATGCAGTGCCACCATCCGCCACGGTTTGGCCATCACGCCGCTGAACTCGCGCTGCACATTCACCGCTTGGCCGAACATTCCCACATAGGCTGTTAGTAAGGCGAGAATCGCCACCCAATAGCCGCTGAAGGGAGAACACAACCCGCTGTGAGCCACGCCCACGAAGATAATTACATCGGACGCGCGGTCCGGTAAATCATTGAGGATTTCACCGCGCCAGCTCGCCTTGCCGGCGGCGAGGGCCACCATCCCGTCGAGCATGTTCAGCCACAAGCGGAGGTAACAAAACAGCGGCCCTAGCAGCAACAACCATGGATGTTGCCCGGCCTGCCAGAAGCAAGCACCCGCAGCCGCTGCGGCCACCATTGAGCCGTAGGAAATCGCGTCGGGATGGATGCCTAACTTCAGGCAGAGATCGACGCTCTGCTTGGCTGTTAGCCGTAAAACATTCGCGATGGGGCGTCTTGAAGTCGGTTGGTAGCTCGCTGGCACGCAAGTCGTATAACAGACTTGGCGCGGTCCTAGCAAATTATTCAAGTGAGCAATCCTAGCTGCGGCATGGACATTTCTATTCGCTTGGTAATGAATCACGCTGCCGCTAACCTCCCGCCGATGACCGACTGCGACGAGATCGCCTTTTTCGATTTCCAGGCCACTGAGAAGAGCGCTTCGCCACGGACGCTGGCGAATTACCGCGACGCGCTGGCCGCCTATCAGAAATGGTGCGGCGAGAAATTCAGTGGCTGGCGCACTGCGGTGGGGGATGATTTCCGCGACTATTTGTTCGCGCTGATGAAGCAGGGATTTAAGCGCGCGACCATCCGCCTGCGCTTCGCCGCGCTACGGTCATTCTATAAATTTCTCGTGCTCCGGCGGGGGATGGCGCGCAGTCCAGTGGCCGAGGTGCTGCTGCCCAAACCCGAGCGCGGGCTGCCGGTGGTGCTATCCATTTCACAGATCGACGAGCTGCTAGGGATGCCGCTGCTGGCTGAGCCGGACAAGAAATCGCCGCCGTGGTTGCCCGTGCGCGATGTGGCGATCCTCGAGCTTTTCTACTCCTGCGGACTGCGAATTTCCGAGCTGTTAGCGCTCGATGTTAATCACGTCGATTTCCTCGGCGAATCCGTGCGAGTGATGGGCAAGGGGTCGAAGGAGCGCATCGTCCCCGTGGGCGGGCCCGCGCTCGCGGCCATCCAGCGCTACCGCCAGCAAGCGGCGGTCACTTCCGGCCCATTGTTTCTCAGTAGCCGAAAGCGCCGGATCACCCAGCAGGCGGTGGATCAGCTGCTCAAGAAATACTTGAAACGCAGTAGCATTCCCTTCGCCATCAGTCCGCACAAACTCCGCCACAGCTTTGCCACCCACCTGCTAGATGCCGGGGCCGATCTCCGCAGCGTGCAAGCGCTGCTCGGCCACGCCTCGCTTTCCACCACGCAGATTTACACCCACGTGACCAAGGAGCGTCTCAAGCAAGCCTACGATTCCGCCCATCCTCGCGCTTGAAAACCATCATTCGTCTGCTCGTGAAATTCAGTTGGATCTGTGGCTTGCTCGGAGCCACCGCATGTTCGAATCAAGTCGCTCTGCTGCCGACTTCTCGCGATCCGCGGGGTGAATTGGCGGACCGAGTGCGTGCCAAGTCGGAACTCGGGGTGCTGTTCGTGGGGAATAGTTATAGCTTCGGCGTGCCGCGTGCGTTTTCCAAACTAGCGGATGCTGGCGGGAAAAAAGTGCGCATCGGCCACTCGATGTTCGGCGGTTGGTCACTCGCGCGTCATGTCGCGAGCGAGGCGACGTTGAGAAAAATCCGCGCGGGAACCTGGGACGTGGTGGTGCTGCAGGAACAAAGCGAGATCCCCGCGCTGCCTGCTAGAAAGCGGGCGGCAGCGATGTTTCCGCCCCTTCGGCAGCTCGTCACCGAGACTCGCCAACACGGTGCGATCCCCCTGCTCTATCAGACATGGGGCCGCCGCGAGGGCGACAAAAGCATCTCGCACGATGACTTCCACGCGATGAACTCGCGGCTGCGCGACGGCTACCAAGCAGCCTCCCGCAATGCCGGCGGCGTGGTGGTGGTGCCCGTGGGCGACGCTTGGGAGCGCGAAATTTCCGCAGGCCGTGGCGGCGGGTTATTCATGGACGATGGCAGCCATCCGTCCGCCGCCGGTAACGCACTGACAGCGGAGCTTTTCTATGAAGCCATCTTCGGAAAATGACAAAGGAGAGCGCGAGGCTCTCCTTTGAGGTTCGGTGAAATTGGGCTAATTACTCCAGTGTGTAGTTGACGAGATGGACTGAAGTGGAGAATCCCGAAATATTGACTTTGTTGAAGGTCAGATTCACGCCTTCTGGCTGTTTTTTGTAATTCTTGAAGACAATTGCTTGGTCGGGAAGAGTGGTTCCACTCTGTTTATCGACATAGGCATTTGATGTGATCGAACCTGTGGAAAACGAAGTGGAGAAGCCAGGTCCCTTGAGTTCGCCTTTTGCACCAATGGTGAAGGTGACTTTCTGGCCCTTCGTAAACTTCGGAATCCCGCTGGGAACAGGAGCCTTCACGGTCCCGCCGGTGACGCCCGCTTTGGCCGAGGTAACGTTTGTCACTTTAAAGGAAAAGGTTTTTCCAGGAAGGAAGTCGCCGTAACGCTTGGCACCGGCTGGATCAGCAGCTTGGGCTTGGGTGAACGGCAGAAGTGCGGTGGCGCACACGATCGATTGGAGGAGTAATTTTTTCATGAGGGTGAATTGAATGCGGGTGTTTGCTAGCAATAGGGGCGTTTGCCGACAAGCGGAAATTGTCCTCTTAGCTGTCACGGGGCGCGCGACATAAAAGTTATCCTAGACATGAAGTGGTCTGAGGTTGGCCCCAAGGAGGGGCGGAACGTGTCCGCCCACGCGGATGATGAGCCGATTCGTGGTCCAAAGGGTCTCGTCATCGTCATCTCATCCTCACGGCGAACACGTTTCGCCGCTCCTTGAACTTTTTTGTCCTGCACTCTCTGTCACGGAACCCGGAAAATTTTCTGGTTCGAGGGATCTCTAACAAGCTTGCCCGAAGCGAAGCCAGCCACGTCGATGACGTTGAAAGGTTCATACGGACTGAGCACTTGATCCGGGTCCGCGGTGCGGGTAGCGGTGGGATAGCCGCCGGTGGCACTGGGCGGAAGCGGTGGTGGTGGCGTGGGTGCGGGCGGCGGCGAGACGTCGAAGGGCGTGCCGTATGGGTCTACTGGCACGGGAGCAAGCGGCGGTCGCGGGCGGAACTGCGGTGGCGGGACTTCGGGCGGGATGCAGGAAGCCAGTCCGGCAATCCAGGCGGCGGCGAGTGGGAGAATGAGTTTGGACATGGGCTTGGGAGGTAATTCGGCGGGACTTTATGCGACTCATGAGGCACGCGCAATCAGATGCTTAGAAAGAATCGCTAGCTTGCGAGCCTTGGTGATCCGGTAGCGTTTCTCAAAAACTTTGAACCGGTCATCGCGCATTTTCCCCAACAGCAGGTGATAGATTTCCCCCATGATCCGCGCCGGAACTAGCGCGGCGCGATCCGTGGCGGGCAGTGCTTCCTCTGCTTCGCGGAAAAAATTCTCAGCTCGGGCGGCTTGGAAGTCTATCAGCGCGAGGAATCGCTCATCGCGCACTCGGCCGATGAGATCTTGCTCGGTGTAGTGGAAACGCGCCAGATCTGCTAATGGCAGATAGATCCGCGCGCCGTTAGAGAGGTCCTCTTCAATGTCGCGCAAGATATTCGTCAACTGCAAGGCATGACCCAGCGCCACTGCGTAGCGCTCCGAGGCGGGATCGGTGCAGCCGAAGATGCGGATCGACACCAGCCCCACCGCGCAGGCGACTTTCCAGATGTAGCCTGATAGATCGTCCCACGTTTGGAACCGCTGCGGCTGCAAATCCATCCGGCAGCCGTCGATGATCGCGACTAGCAGTTCGTTAGGGATCTGCTGGCGATCACGCAGGGAAATCACTTCCTGCTGGAATTCATCCGCCGTCTCGAAGCCGACGGTGAGGCCGTTTTCCCAAGCATCCAGCGATCGAACACGCTCGGCTGCGACCACGCCGGGGTCATCTGCTAGATCGTCCATCGTCCGGCAGAAGGCATAGAATATCACCATGTCCTCCCGCCGCGCGCGGGGCAGGATGGTCAGGGCGAAGGCCAGATTCGACTTCGCCTTGCGGGTGATTTCCGAGGCGACCGACACGACATCAACGGATGAAGCCCCAATGCCCGGTGGTGATCGGCCAGAGCGAGAAGAGCGCCGGACCGACTAGGTTGAATTCCTTCACCGTGCCCCAATAGCGGGAATCGAGCGAGTTTGCAGTGTTATCCCCGAGGGCCGCGTATTCCCTCAGGCCGGGTGCAGCCTTGGCGGCAAGGGCTAACGAGGTTCCCTCTTTGGGCAAATACTGCGGCAGCTTTTTGCCATTGTGGAGACCTTCGCTGGCGTTGGCATAGCCATAGCCGTTCGGGTTGATGTTGTAGGCACCTTTGCCTTGGATCACCCGCTGGATGCCGGATTCTTGGGCGATTTTTCCATCGATGAGAAGATTCGGCGTCTTGATCGAGAGCGTGTCACCCGGCACGCCGCACAGGCGCTTGATGTAGTGGGAGCCAGCTCCTTGCTCACCGCTGCGTTTCAGGATTCCCTCGACGCCGATGGTGTTGAAAACAAAAACCTCGCCGCGCACCGGCTTGCGGAAGTGGTAGGAAAATTTGTCCACCAGCACGAGGTCGCCTGAATCGATGGTGCCTTCGCAAATGACCATGCCTTTCGGGATCAGGCCGTTGTTTCTAGCGGCGTAGTTGAGGACATTCGCGAGTCCGATCTCGGACGACGGATTGCTCGGTGCCGGCAAGCGCAACGGAGGTGAGTCTGAAAAGCGAATCTCCGAGCGGCTGAAAAAATGTAGATACTGCGTGTCCCGCACGTCCATCTGACCCTTCCGCGTGGCAGCGATGTGGCGGTCCTTGTCATTCATCACATGCACGTAAGTCCGCCCGCGCATCGCCTTTTCCCACATCCGCACGGGGAAGCTCGGCCAGTCCTCCTTCTTCAGCGAAGTGCCGATGATGCCATTGAGTGTTGGCTGCATGGACCCAGTCGGAATCCGGAATGGCTGCAAATAATAGGCCCGCAGGCCGAGCGCGATGACGATGGCCACGAACATGACCTCCACATTTTCCTCCAGCCAGCCGAGCGGCTTCTCGTGCGGCAGCGAGTTTTCACAAACCGCGCGAATCTGTTTCGAGGCCTCATTCACCTTCGCCAAATCCTTGGACTTAATCGCCGCCAGCAAATCCGCGCGACGCGAATCGATCTCAGCCACGCGCTCTGGCTTGAGCAAATCGCGTTTGTAATCGACGAATTTCTTCGCCCCTTTGACCAGGTGCAGCGCTTCCTTTTTCCACTTAGGCGTGAACATGGCCGAAGTCTCACGGGGGATCGCAGCGACTGCAAGCGCGGAGAACTGTGCTCGTGGTCCGAAGGATGGCGCGGTTTCTACCACCCGTCATTCTCACGGTCTTCGGGTGCAGTCGGCTTGTTCCTTTCCATGATGGCGGCCAGCGGGTCGGGGGCGGAGAGGATTTCCTCGGACAGCCCCCAAAGACGCGAGAGGGCAGTGCGGCGTTCCACCTGTTCGGAGGTCTCTCCTTCCCGAGCAGGTTCCGGGTTTTGTTGCCGGGCGAGGTGTTCGTGCCAACGGTGCAAATCGTTGAAAAGTCCATAATACCGCCTCCTCCATTTCTCCGTCTCCCGCTGCGCTTCATCCAGCCAGCCAATTAGATCCAACCGGTCCACCGAGGCGAGGCGGGCTTCGGCGCGGGCCAGATCCTGTTCCACGCCTACCAGAATCGAATGCCAGATCACCAGATAGACCGGCGACTCGGAGCGCTCGCCGGCCTTGTGACAAGCGGAACACCAGAGCGTCTCGTTGACGATTCCCGAGAGAATCCCGCCGCGCACCAGCGAACCGATTTCATAGTTCGCCATCACATCTTCAAACGCGTGGGTCTGATAGGAGTTCTGCCCGGCGCCACAGACGGGACAGACCAGCGGCTGCTTCAGGTGGATCGTGTCGAACATTCCCATGTCGTGCAATTACACGGTCAGAGGCCTGACGGCAAACACTGAGGTTGTAAATTGCACTCCAGGGAATGCGGCGGAAAACGATACCGTCACTCCGCTTTAGATTGGCTGGGCGCATGGGATCGAATTGACCTCTAAGAGGCCGTCTGAAAAATGCCCGATGGCAGGGATCGACCTCCGGGCGGTCCGCGAGAATGGAAGGTGAATTAGCGACCATGGACAGATTTCCGAGCTTTTCATGGGCAGATTCATTCGCCTCACATTCGCCGGACCGTTGCGGAGAACAGTCCCTGCCATTTTTCAGACAGCCTCTAAGAATCCAAAGCGGTGTCGGCGTTTCGTTTTGCCACCGCAGTCCAAAGGTCACGCGATGATCTCGTGGATCACCTTTCCATGCACGTCTGTTAGTCGGAAGTCGCGGCCGGAGTAACGGTAGGTGAGTTCCTCGTGATCGAGGCCTAGCAGATGGAGGATGGTGGCGTGGAGATCGTGGACGTGGACGGGCTTTTCCACGGCCTTGAAGCCGAACTCATCGGTCGCACCGTGGACGTGGCCGCCTTTCACGCCGCCGCCGGCGAGCCAGGTGGTGAAGCCGTAGTGGTTGTGGTCGCGGCCTTTCATGACGCCCGCGTTGGAGCCGGCTTTCGGCAGCTCGACGACGGGGGTGCGGCCGAACTCGCCGCCCCAGATGACGAGTGTTTCATCGAGCATCCCGCGCATTTTCAGATCGGATAGAAACGCGCCGATCGCCTGGTCGCACTCGCCGGCGAGGCGGCGGTGGTCCTCGATGTTGTCGTGGCTGTCCCACGGCTGACCGTTGCCATGCCAGAGCTGGATGAAACGCACGCCGCGCTCTAGCAGCCGCCGCGCCATCAGGCACTGGCGGGCGAAATTTCCCGGGCCGTACATCTCGCGAATGTTACTCGGCTCCTTGGAAATATCGAATGCATCCGTCGCATCGCTTTGCATGCGGTAGGCGAGCTCGAAGCTGCGGATGCGTGCCTCTAACTGCGGATCATGCGCGCGTTCCGCGAGATGGCGTTCGTTGAGTTTGCGGAGAAAATCCAGTTCGCGGGATTGCCGATTTTCGCGCGCCGAAGGATTCCGTAAATTCTCAATCATCCGGCCCACGTCTTCGATGGAGCTGTCCAGATAGGTGCCTTGAAAACGGCCGGGGAGAAATGACGAGCGCCAGTTTTCCGCGCGCTTGATCGGCATGCCGCCGGGGCACATCGAGACGTAAGCCGGCAGGTTTTCGTTTTCACTGCCGAGGCCGTAGGTGACCCAAGAACCCAACGAGGGCCGGGCTAACCGGCCGTCGCCGCAGTTCATCAGCATGAGCGACGGCTCGTGGTTAGGGACGTCCGCGGTCATCGAGCGGATCACGCAGAGGTCGTCGGCGTGCTTCGCGGTGTGTTTGAAAAGCTCGCTCACTTCGAGGCCGCATTTTCCATAACGATCAAACGCGAACGGCGACCGCAGTGCGGTGCCGGTGGGGCGTTCGGTCTTCAATCCTTCGAGCGGGATCGGTTTGCCATGCTGTTGATCGAGCGCAGTCTTTCTATCAAATGTATCCACCTGCGAGGGGCCGCCGTTCATGAAAAGGTGGACGACGCGTTTGGCTTTGGGGGCAAATTGCGGGATCGTGGTTTCACCGGCGGAAACGTGGCTGCCGAAAAGCCCGCCAAGCGCTAGGCCGCCGAAACCCATGCCGCAGCGACGCAGAAAATCGCGGCGGTCGAGAATGATGTCGTTGGCGGTTAGATGGTGGGACATGGTCAGTCGATGAAGTGAAATTCGTTAGACGCCCAGAGCATCTGGATGAGATCGGCCCACGGATCGCCCGCGCTGATAGAGGGCGGCGGGGAGTCCGTGGTGGGGAACTGGTCGCGGAGATTTCCGACTTCGAGAAGTTTGGCTTCCGGCGAATCGCGGCCCATGATCCTTAGCTTCCAAGCGACACCGCCGAAGCTGTCGCCTTGCGGGGCGCGAAGTACGAGGTCCACCGTATCGCCGACGCTGACGGTGATCCATTCGCCTTCGATCTCCGCGCTTCCATCAGGTGCTAGAGCGTGGTTTTGGAAATCCCGGCTCCTGCTGTTGGAGACATTCCACGCCAATGTCGCCCCGCCTTTCTGGGTGCGTTCGAGTTTCCCGAGCATCCGGACTTGGCCCGCGCCCGAGGCCCGCCAGCGCAGGATCAAATCGTGGCCCGCGCCGACGTGGCCACCGCTCGCTCCGGCGTTGAGCCAGCGGATCGGCGCGGTGGCGGGATCCGGGCCGGTTTTCCAAACGCCGTTCGAGAAAATGGGAAACGGCAGCGCGTCACCCGGCAGCCCGCCGGTATCCGGCGCGTGGCGGACCTCCCAGACTCCCGACAATTTCGGCTGATAGTCGGCTGGATTCGCTCGGCCGAGCCAGTCCATGGCGTCGCGCGATTCGGCGGTGGACGGCTCGCGCTGATAGATCCGACGGTAGAGCCAGGCGAGCTTGGACTTGTCGTCGGGAAGATCTTTGAAAGCGGGATCCGCGGCGAGTTTCGCGGCTTGGCGAAGGACTAACGGACCGTTGAGAAAGTAGAGCGCTTGCTGGGGAACGGTCGTCTCGATGCGCTTCGCGCTGTGGTGATCCGGGTGCGGGAGATCGAACGAGACAAACGTGTTAGACAGGGCGTAGCGGTCCACGAACGCGTAAACGCTGCGGCGCCGGTCAGCGGAATCGTTCTCCAACGACAACGAGCGCCCGCCGATCAGTCCAGCATCGAGAGTCCCGGCCGTGGCGAGCAGGCGATCCCGCATCGCCTCGAAATCCACCCGGCGGCGGTTCCATTTCCAGAAGTAGGTGTTTGCCTCGTCGATTGATTGGTTCGCCGCAGGTCCGTCGGCGGCGAGGCGAAATGCCTTCGATGTTAGAATCAGGCGGTGCAGTTCTTTCCACGAGCCGCCTTGCTCGTTGAAACGGAGCGCGAGCCAGTCGAGCAGCGGGCGCAACGGAGGATCAACTTGCTGAACCCCGAAATCACTGGGGTCGGCCAGCGCGTTGCCGAAATGCCACGCCCAGACGCGGTTGACCATCACCCGAGCAGTTAGTGGGTTCGCGGGATCAGCGATTTTCTCCGCGAGCGAAAGCCGCGGACTCTTGCCGTCCTCGAACTTCCCTCCACCCAGAAACGACAGCCATTGGCGGTCGAATTTCTCCCCGAGGTTGGCCGGATTTCCCCGGACGAAGATCTGCGCGGACGGCCAGTTCTTCTTGTCCGTCAGGCACATCGCTCGCGGTGGCGAACCGGCGTGCTCGGTCTGCAAGCGGCTCATCGCGCTGCCGCGCTCGCGGTTCTTGTTGCCGTCTTCCTGGTCCATGATCTCGGAAGTATGAGCCGTATCGTAGGAAAGCGGGCAGTCCTTCCTCGCTGATAGATTTTTCAACTCGCCGTCATCCGCCGTCCATTCCTTGGCGAGGACGAGGCAGAGCGCCAGCCGTCCAGCTTCGTCCGCCGCGTCCATTTCCTTCGCCCAGACTGCTAGACGCGGGTGCGCTTTGTCACCCCACGCAGTTTCATTGAGGAAATCCCGCCAGCGGACCACGGCGGTCGGGCGATAGCGACCGCGTTTGAAGGAGTCGGCGGTCGCTTTGCCGGCGTCCCAGTTGCCCTTCTTTGCCAGCCACGCCAGATCCAGATAGACGGCGAATGATTCCGGCGTCCGGAGCTGATCGACGATGACTTGTCGCGCGGCTCGGTCGGCTTCGTCGAGCTTGGCGATCTCCTCGTTGTAAGACTTCGTCGCGGCCTCGTCGGCGGGCTTGCCGATGATCGGCTTGATCTCGGGCTCGTCGGTGTTTTCGAAAATCGAATAGAGTGAGTAGTAATCCTTGGTGGTGATCGGATCGAACTTGTGGTCGTGGCAGCGCGCGCAGGAGACGGTGCTTGATAGAAATCCTCGCGTCACCACGTCCACGCGGTCGTCGATGGTTTCCAGTCCGCCAGAGCGCGGCCCGACCGTTAGAAACCCGAGCGCGGCCAGATCCGGGTGATCGGGACGGTCGGTCATATGGTCTGCGGCGATCTGGAGCTTGATGAATTTCCAGTAAGGAATGTCTTCGTTGAGCGAGCGGATCAGCCAGTCTCGGTAGGTGTAGGCAAACGGGTATCTGTTGTCCTGATCGAAATTGTAGCCACGCGTGTCGGCGTAGCGGGCGACGTCCATCCAGTGCCGCGCCCAGCGTTCGCCGTAGGCAGGGCTGGCGAGAAGTTCGTCGATGAGCGATTTCCAAGTGGCCTCGTCGGGATTCGCTTCGATGCGTTTGAGCTGTGTGTCGGATGGCGGCAGGCCGGTGAGAGTGAAGGCCGCGCGCTCGATCCACTGGCGCGGTGGGGCCAGTTTGGCGGATTTCAGTCCGGCCTTTTTCCAAGCGGATGCGAGCAAGGCATCAATCGGATGCACCGCCGCGTCTGCGGGAATCTTCGCATCGGCCGGGGGAAAGTAAGCCCAATGGGTCTCCGCCCGCGCTTGGATGGTGAAGAGTGCAAGGCCAGCAGCGAAGACGGAAAAGCGCATGGATCGAAGGCACCATACACCTTTTAGCCACGGATGCTTTCAGGATCACGGCGGTGAAATGTGTCCCGGCTGTTTCAGCCGGGACACATTGCATCAGGCGTGGCGGTTGGAAACCACCGCAACGATCCGCTTCCCACGCTCGCCTTCATCGATCGTAAACTTCACGGGCAGGAATTTTTCGATGACGGAAATGTTCGTGGGGACGTGATCATCGGGCACCATCGTGGTGAAGCTGCCGCTGCCTGCGAGCGCCATGGGCAGTAAAAGCTGATCTGCTAGATGACGGCCGACCGGCACTCCGGAGCCGATGAAATCCTGGAGACACTTCGCCGCGCGGATTCCAACTCGCTCTGCGGTGACATTCGTTTCCCCGAAGCTGCTAGTGAGTTCCTCGCAGTTTTCAAACACCGCTTCATAGAGGCAACACACTCCTCGGCCGGGGCCGGGTTCGCGGATCTCGACGCTGGCGTCATCGCAGGGAAACTGTTTGAGGGCGGCATCGAGCATCCGGCCACCGATGCCAATCTGCAGGTTGCGGATCGGGACGCGGAGATTCATGGATAGGAGTTCGCCGCGCTGGTGGAGGTCGACGGCTGTTAGTTTCGCACACGGTTGGATCTCACACTCGATGACCCCGCCGCCGACTGGGGCGAAGCCGGATTGAACGAGTGAAATTGTGACCTCCGCGCCCATCCGGCGGAGTGCCGGGAGGAAGACGCGGTCGAGGAATTCGAAGGGCGGGGCCATCGGGTTATGCGTGCCGCCTTCGAGTCGCAGCGTGCTCGGGCCATCCGCGTGAAGTAGCGCCGGCAGCAGCGTTTGAAATAACAGGCCAGTGCTACCCGCCGTGCCAATGGCGAACTGATAGGCTCCGCCTTTCAATTTGCCGCTGCGGAACACCAACTCGGTGGAGCCGATTTCCGCGCCGTCCGCCGTGCCGCCGGAAATTTCGCAAGCGGCTTTCACGCATGTTAGATGCTGCCGCATCAGGCCAGGCTTGGAGCGCTTGCCGCGGATGTGCGTCATGCGGAATGGCTGGCCGGTGACCATGGCAAGCGAGAGCGCGGTGCGCAGCATTTGGCCACCGCCGCTGGTGCCGTCGAGTTGGAGAGGTTTCATGGTTTGTTAAGAGAAGAGATTTGTAACCGCAGATGAACGTTAATGAACGCAGATGGAAGAAGGGATAGGAGGTTGGGAGTGATGAGAGGAATTAGTGTCCGCGTTCCAACTCTCCAACAGCTCTTCTCTTATTCACGTTCATCTGTGTTCATCTGCGGTTAAATTTTCTGCATCTTCATCAGTCATCCGCCGCAGTTTCGTCCTTGATCACAAAGCGAGCTTGCAGCTTGGCGACGGTGCGGGCAAGGCCCGCGGTCTCGACGCTGCGGAGCACCTCAGGGAAGTTCTTGTAGGCGTCGGGTGCTTCATCGATCGGGTATTTCCGGCAGTTGGTTAGAATATCGGAGGCGTCGAAATCGGCATCCACGGATTTCTGGTCGAGCGTCCGCGCCGCGTGTTTGCGACCCATCGCGCGGCCTGCGCCGTGGTTGACGGACCAGGCAGTGCGCTCGGCTCCGCCCTCGGCGACCATGACGACGGAACCGTCGCGCGGATTTCCGGGCAGCAGGATCGGGTGACCAGAAGCGGCGAAGCGCGTCCCTGCCAGCGAGAAATGCCCGCCCGGGATGGCCCGCGTCGCGCCCTTGCGATGGACCCACGCTTTCTTGCCGCCGACGATTTCCTCCCGCGCGATGTTGTGCGAGATGAAATAGACGAGCTGCCCGTTAGCGCCGGGAAGGATTTCCTGGAAGGCTTCTAACACGAGCGCGTTGATGAGCAGATGGTTCACTGTGGCGAAGTTCGCGCCGATGGACATGTCGTCGATGTAAGCATCCGCCTCGGGCGTGCCGAGCGGGGCGTAAACGAGCTGCTTGTCACCGGCAGGAAACGGCGTGCTCCAGTCGCGGAACTTTTTCTCAAGATCCTTGAACTGGCCCTGCGCTAACAGGTTGCCGAGGCCGCGCGATCCGCAATGGCTGAGGAAGGAGACGTGGCCGTCCTTGAGCCCGAAGACGTCGGACGTTTCACGCGCGGACGGGCGGTCGATGACGCGGGTGATCTCGCACTCGCCGAAATGGTTGCCGCCGCCGTAGGAACCGAGCTGGCCGGCCTTGTCGTTGAAGTTCTTGATGCGTCCGCTTTCGAGGATGAAATCGAGTCTGCTACGAAGCGCGTCGTAGGTTCCGTCGTGACCACGATGGGTCGAGTCCTCGCAACGATCCGCCCACTCGGGCGGGATGCCGAGAGCTTCGCAAACGCGCTCCGTCGCGCCTTCGGTCACCGCGAGGATGCCGAGATCGCGGTCCACGTTGCGGCCCTTTTTCACGGAACGCTGGCCACGGCCCGCGCCAGTTGGCGTGCGTTCGACGATGGCGTTGATGAGCGCCCGGCGGGTCTGCTTGTCGAGGATGACGTCTTCGGGGATGTCGAGCTGGAGCAGGGACATCGAGCACTTGATATCGACGCCGACTGGCCCCGGATAGATGTGCGTCGGCGAGACCATGACGCAGCCGATCGGCGCGCCGTAACCGGCGTGGGCGTCGGGATTGAGGATCACATCGGTGACGCCGGGAGCCATCCGCGAGTTGACGGCCTGTTGGAGACACATCTCGTCGAAGTTGTCACGGATCGCGTCGGTGCCGACGACGGTGATGGGTTTTCCAGAGTCGTTAGGAAGCGGGATGAAGCCGAAGACTTCATCGGTTTTGTGGATGGTATGCATGGTGATGTTAGAAAGTGAAAAGGCGACAAGGGATTGGTGAAACGTTCCTGCTCTACCGCTGAGCTACCGGGCCGTCGATGGTGGTCCGGGCGGGACTCGAACCCGCGACCTGGTCAGTAGTAATGATGTAGTTCCACCGGCATTCGCCAGTTAGTTGATTGGATGGTGGGTGAAAGGCGATCCGCGACAAGGGATCGGAAAGACGCATTCCAGTGCTCTATCCCACATGAGCTACCCGATGACTCGGGGCCGGGCTCGAACCGGCGATCTCTGGATCATTATGTAGTCTTTCCTGCATTCGCGGAAAAGTGGCGCTGACAAGAATTTGCGGGACGTTTCCAGTTCTTGCGAACTGTGCGGGGTTCGAACCCGCTGGTTGCCGATGTAGTCGCGCTGGCATTCAGCGTTGAAAAGGAGAACCGCGACAAGGATTCGGAAGATTCGTTATAACTGCTCTACCACTGAGCTACCTTGCTTGCGCAAGAGCCGGGATCGAACCGGCGACCAATGTAATCTTCCAGGCATTCGCGGAAATTGACAGTGCCAGCACGGCGGCGAGAGATTGTGAAACGGTTGTTCATTTTCAGTGATGTAGTTTCACAGGCATCCGCCGTGCTGGCGGAGTTTTCATGCGGTCTTCATGTTTTTGGCGAGGGGTTGGAGTTCGATTTGCTTGATCCAGTGATCGGTTCCATCAGCCCCGGCTGCGAAGCTGGCGATGAGGTCGAAGACGGTGTCGCTAAAGCCGCCGATGTTGAGGATGTCCTTGCGGTCGAGGGCTTGCGTGGTGGTGTTAGGGGTGATGTCGATGCAGACGAGGCGGGCCTTCGGGTTGCGGGTCTTGAGCTTTTCCCACTCGACCATCATGGCGGTTCCGCGGTTCGCCTTCGGATCGGCCCAGGACTCGTTGTCGGAAACGAAGACCACCAGGTCGGGG
>JAYTLO010000287.1:0-1832 GCA_043729385.1 Akkermansiaceae bacterium | reverse complement strand
ATCAAAAGCAGGACGAGGAGGATCGCGCTAACATATTTCCACAGAGGGCTGGCTTCACCGTGGTCGTGATATTCTCCGCCGCCTTTTGCCTTGGCCATTTCCGCCCGCGTCTGGGGTGTTAGCTCGCCGCCGTCGGCGGCATGTTCGTGACCGTGGGCCGCGTCGAGCGCGTCCTTGAGCGAGACGCTGCTCGCTCCTGCGAAGGAGAGGGAATAGGCACCGCGGGTGACGACTTCATCGGCGGGCAGCAAGCCGCCCGTGATTTCGACGAACCGATCATTCATCTGGCCAACTTGCACGGGGGTTTTGATAAATGCGTTCGGCAGATCGAAGTGTTTGACATAGATGAATCGGTTAGCTGCCTCGCCTTGCAGCGCGGCGCGGGGAACGCTGATTACGTTCGGACGCTTGCTGAGCACGATGGAGAACTCCGCGCGCATGTCGGGTCGTAGCCGCAGCTCGGGGTTGTTGAGCTTGAAGACCGCATCGATCGTACCGCTTTGGCGGTCGGCCGAAGTGCCGAAGCGGATCATTTCACCCTCCAGCACTTTTTCGCCCAGCGCAGAAACCCGGATGTGGGCCTTGCTGCCGGGGGCGAGCTTGCTGGCATGATTTTCAGGGACCCGTGCAATGGCGAGAACTTCGCTGAGGTCCGAGATGTCCAACAATTCCTTGTCGGGTTCCACGGGCTCGCCGATGCGCGTGTGAGACTCGACTAACAAACCGCCAATCGGCGCTTTCAGTTCGATCACGGGCGGGGGATTTCCCGGCTGGCGGCTTTCCACGCGGACGAGGACTTGCCCCGCCGTCACGGTGTCGCCTTCCTGGGCATCCAAGCCGATGACGCGGCCGGAAATCCGACTGCTCACGACGCCGTGTCGTTCCGGAATTTCCGCGATGCGACCGAGGGCAAAGACAGTTTCTTCGAAATCGATTTCCTCGGCCTCGACCGTTTCGATGCGGAGGTTTTTCACACCGGTTTCGTCGAGGACAACGGTATTGGCGTCAGGAGCGGCGTGTATGTTAGAAACGCTAAAGAGAGACAGACAGAGAGTTAGATAAAGTTTCATAAAAATGGATTAAGGTTTCGCGAGCGCGGTTTCGTGACGGACTCGGGCAAGGTGGAACTCCCGCAAAGCGTCCAATCTGGCGGCCGCGAGTTGCAGTCGCTTCTCGCGGGAGCGCAGCACGGATTGGATTTCACCCTGGCCATTTCGGTAGGTGGTTTCAGCCAGCGTGTATTGCTCCTCGGCGAGCGGGAGCAAGGTGTCGGTGATCTCGCGGATCAGCTTCGCCCACTCCTGCATTTCTGCGAGTGCGCCTTCTGCTTCTAACCGGATGCCACGACTCAGGGCGCTGGCTTCCTTCTCTTTGCGAATCCTTCGCGCTTCGGCTTCCTGAATGTTGCCCTCGTTCTTGTTCCAGAATGGTAGAGCCATTTTGAATCGCAGACCGAGGACCGCTTCATTCTGATAGCCATCCGGAGCGTCCTCCTTCCGTTCGAGTCCGGTGAAAATCCCGCCTTCCACGTCATCGTAGCGGCGAGCTTGTTCGAGAGCTACGTTTTGCGCTGCCGCGAGTGCTTCCAGTTTGGCGACTTGGAAATCAGGGCGGCGCGATGGATCGACACCGACCGCAGGCAGTGACGGTTCCGGCAAATCACCGCCGACCTCGATCGCTTCACCCGGCCTCATTCCCAGCAAGGGCTTCAGCTCGCCGACTAGGGCTGCCTCAGTTGCCTCCAGCTGCCGAATCTCGGTGGAAAGGCTGGCGGATTCCAGCTTTGCCTGCCCTGCATCTAACGGTGAGCCCTCACCTTTGGCAGCGGCGTC
>JAYTLO010000286.1:0-12090 GCA_043729385.1 Akkermansiaceae bacterium | reverse complement strand
GTGGCTCGGTTGGCAGTGACGGTATCTATCGAACCAGCAATCTGAACTACAACCTGCAAACCGGGGAAACTCCTTCAGCCACCGTCGCCACTCCTGCGCTCTGGTTTACGGGCTGGACCCTGCAAACCTCGGAACCGGGAGGCGCAACACTCGATATTTCACTTCAGCCACCACCAGCGGAGAAGAGATTCTTCAGACTCCAAGGGAACAATCCATAAGATGAAGATTATCAAGCTTCTGTTTGCCAGCGTGGCTGGTTGCACCTTTGCCATGGCACTTCCTGCGGCCGAAGATACGCCAAAAGGAATCGCCCCTTCCGACTGGTCCAGTATCCGTGCCGCTTACGAGGCCGGACGACATGCCATATCCCGGCAGGAAGACGGCACGCTTGCTGCCAGGAATCCCGGTCAGCAATGGCGCACGGAGTTCGACGGTAAGGGATTCACCGTCACCCCCGATCACAGACAATGGACCTGGGGCCTGGAACTAACCGCCTATCGAGAGCGGTCCTTGTCGTCCGCTACTTCGCCCCTCACCCACGAAGGCGGGAAAATCACCTGCCAGCGGGATGAAAATCTCACCGAGTGGTTCATCAACGACACCCGAGGCCTCGAACAAGGCTGGACGATCCATTCAAGGAGCACGGACGTCTCGCCCGCATCCGGCAACCTGACTTTAGCTCTCGCTGTTCGCGGCGACCTCCACGCCCAAGTCTCCACCGACGGTTTCAGCGTCGCCTTCCAAACCGAATCCGGCACCACCGCCCTCACCTACGGCGGTCTCAAAGCCTGGGACGCGGATGGCAAGAGTCTCTCTGTTCGCTTCGAAAAAGCCTGTCCAAAACATTTCCGCATCGCCCTTGCTGACGAGACCGCCCGCTACCCCATCACGATTGATCCAATCGCCCAGCAGGCATACCTCAAAGCCAGCAATTGTGATGCTGACGACGCCTTCGGAGCATCTGTTTCGATTTCTTGGAACACTGTGGTTGTTGGCGCGCCGATGGAGTTCAGCGGATCCGCAAGTGGTGCGGTCTATGTTTTTAATCGGGTAGGAGGCGCTTGGACCGAACAGGCACGACTGAAAGCGCCTTTCGGTGATGGTGGCTTTGGGGGAGCCGTAAGTGTGTCCGGCGATACTTTGGTTGTCGGGTGCGGCGGATCCATAGGCGGCAGCAGCTCTGCCACGTCCGTCTTTGTTTTTGTTAGGCAAGGCGGGTCTTGGAGTTTTCAAGCTCCCCTTTCCCCCAGCTTCATCGCCCCGTCAGATCAGTTGGGCCGCTCAGTCGCGATTTCGGGGGACACAATTGTCATAGGTGCGCCGGGAGAAGACAGCAATTCTACAATGATCAACGGCGATAGAACGAATAACACCCTTGAAAATTTTGGTGCCGCTTACGTATTTGTGCGAACCGGAACTGCTTGGAATGAGCAATCATACCTCAAAGCGTCCAATAGCGGACGCGAGGACAGCTTCGGATTGGCGGTAAGCATTTCGGGAAATACGATCGTTGTAGGCGCTGATGGAGAGGACAGTAGCTCCACATCAATTGACGGTGATGAGGGAAACAACAGCGCTAGCGGATCTGGAGCAGCTTATGTCTTTATTAGGAACGGTACGAATTGGACCAAACAAGCCTATCTCAAAGCCTCCAATTGCGGGCCCAGTGACCATTTCGGACGGGCAGTTTCAGTCTCAGTAGACACGATCGTGGTTGGAGCCTTTCAAGAGGACAGCGGCGCTATCAATGTTAATGGAAATCAACTCGACAACAGCGCTATTGATTCGGGTGCTGCGTATGTGTTTTCTCGAAACGGATCTAGCTGGACCCAACAAGCTTATTTAAAAGCTTCCAACACAGGCGCGTATGACGCTTTCGGATGGTCTGTTTCCGTGGAAAGAAACGCAGTCGCGGTTGGGGCTGCTTGGTTTTTTGGAGGTGAGGATAGCGGCGCGGTGGGGATAGCAGGTGATCAGTTGAATGAAACAGCATTGGACTCGGGCGCTGCATACTTCTTTTCCCGCACGGGCGCTATCTGGACGGAGCATTCTTATGTTAAAGCTTCAAACACAGGGGCCGGAGATCTATTCGGTCAGGCGGTGGGAATTTCGCAAGGCACAGCCGTGGTGGGGGCCTACATGGAAGACAGCAGCACGACGGGCGTGAACGGCACGCCCAACGAGGCTGCTTCCAATTCCGGAGCAGCCTATGTGTTTGATCTGAATGCTGTGATTCAAGCTCCCGAGATCGCCATCGAGCAATCGGGAGTGAACCTAGCCAACGGCAGCACGACGGATTTCCCCGCCGTCGTGGGCAGCACCGCGGAAAAAAATTTTACCGTGGCCAACACCGGCACGGTCGATCTTTTTCTCACCGGCAACCCGAAGGTCGCCCTGACAGGCAACAGCGACTTCACTGTCGTCGCCCAGCCCACCAGTCCTGTCACCGATTCCGGAGGCAGCACCACCTTCACGGTGCGATTCACCCCTATCGGTAGCGGTGTAAGAACGGCAGTTCTGTCTGTCCCTAACAATGACACCGATGAAAACCCTTTCGTCATCAATCTGATCGGGGTCCCCCTAACTTTCACCGCCGACGGCGACGGCGATGGGATGAACGACGCTTCCGAGTTCAAAATGGCTTCACTCGGATTTAATTGGCAGGTGAACCAGGCTTCGTTGGTGACCGACTACTACAACAATGCCAACGGTGCCGGACTCTACACCCTCGCCCAGGCGCAAGCACTCCACACTGGGGCACCGCTCATCGCCCGTGATCCCATCAGCGGAAGATTCAAGCTGACCATGGACTGGAATAAATCGACCAATCTCACCGACTTCTTCGACTTCCCCGCACCTCTAGGTTCCACGACCAGCATCAACCCAGCTGGCGACATTGATTTCGAATTCAGCGTTCCCGACAATGCCGCGTTTTTCCAGCTCCAGGTGGAATAGTCGGCGCACGAATTTCATCCCCGATATCTCCAAGCTCCACAAACCATATATCTCATGAAACCTGCCAAATTCGTCATCATCTTTGCCGCCTTCCCGCTGCTCATCGGAACCGCCTCCGCGCTCACACCATTTAATGACAACTTCAACGCCACCGCATTGAACAAAATCCGCTGGACACTGAAGAACTATGCGAAAGGAAAACTCATGCAAGGAGGTGGAAAAATGAATTTCACTGTTGCCGGCAGCCCCACGGGTGATGATTTCTCCGTCTTGGAGCTGAAGAATAACCGCCCCGGTTACAATGAGAGCTGGGAAGTGATCTTGGATGTGGTGAATACAACCGGGCAGGGAAACAGGGTCGGAACTGGATTGCTGGTTTTCAACGCGGATGACGATGAAGATCAGGTGATGCTGGAGTTTAACGGTAGAGGTCGGAAAGGCGGCTTCTTGGTCACTGACGTCACGAATGATCGGGATGATCCAATGCAAGACATCCGCGTGAACCCGAATGTCACCAAAGGCAGTGTGCGGATCACCTTCGACAAAACCAGTAAGCTTTTCACCTTCTGGTATGATTCCACCGGTCCGGCGGATGGCTTGGTTTGGAAGCAACTCTCGACTTTTTCTCCGACCGGAAAAGGTGGCGATCGGAGGGGAAATTGGCAGATGAATCCGGGCGCTGGAAGATTTGGAATTCAACTTTTTGGACTTTCTGACGGGCGATCAGTCTCTAGCGGTAAGGTGAGTTTTGATAACTTCAAGTTGAAGCCATTGCTTTGATTCGCGGCGAACGGTGATCGCCGCTATAGGGGCGGCAGGCTTGCAAGGATGGTTTCCAAACGAGCGGTGGTGCCGTGAGTGGCACACCAATTCTGGATGTAGGGCATGTCCAGAGTCTCGGGTCCTGGGACGGCGAGGACATCGCGGGCATCATCCAGATCCTTGGAGCGTCCCCAGCGAATTTTTTGGATCACCATATCTTCCGCGCTGGGGAGCCAGACCTCACGATTTACCGCAGGGACAAATTGGCGTTTCTTCCGCGCGAACTCGGAGTGGCAAAATGGATCATCCATCATTTCAAACAGCTCGACTCTGAACGGGGGAATACTTGTTGAGATACCGACCCAGCGGCGACCCCAAGTGATAGTGTCAAATTGCGCCCGTTGCTCAAATACAACAAGATCTGCTAGCCCGCCCATCAAATGAAAAATTCCACGCGTTGGATCGATGGATACCAGAAGATCGACATCCCGGGTAGCTCTCGCGATACCGTAGGCACCCGCTGCAATGGCACCTACAACCATGCAAGGAACTTCCAAAGTCTCGGCTCAATCAAACACTTCGGTGGCGAGTTGAAGAAGGTTCTTTCCATACTCGGGCGTTCGGTGATGTAGAAACGGTAATCATGAGCCCGTCCTCGGCGGTCATTCCATGTCTTCACCAACTGCCACCCTTCATTCTCGTCAGAGGTCCCCAATTGATGCATGGCACCGGCGTGGGCCATATGGATTGAGACCTCGGCCATTTCGAAGACGTCTGAGATTCGCTGCTCGGTGGTGAGCGAGCGGGCATGCAGGACTCGTTCCCGATAAATCGAATCCTGGAGATCCTTCAGTGCGGTCGGATGGTCGTGAGGATTGGCCATTGCGGGGAATATCTAGTTGGCCTGGGTGCTCAGGGCAATCCCGGAGAACTCGCGGCTACGCGGTGGCGATATGGGCGAATTTCTCGTCGATGAATTTCAGGACGAGCGCTTCGACTTCATCGTTCTTGAGCCGGTCAACGACGTCCACGGAGAAGCCACGGGCGATGAGTTGGCGGGCGTTTGCCGGGGCGATGCCGCGGGCGCAGAGATAGAAGATTTCTTCGTCGCTGATCTGCGAGGATGTGCTGCCGTGGGAGCATTTCACTTGGTCCGCGTTGATCTCGAGGCCGGGCATGGAATTGGCCTCGCAGGTGTCGCTCATCAGCAGATTGCGGCAAGTCTGATAGGCGTCGGTATGGTGGGCACCTTCATCCACGAAGATGAGTCCGGAGAAAATACTACGAGAGTCGTCGTAGAGAGAATTTTTATATAACAAATCTGAGTAGGCACCTTCCGATACATGATGCTGGAACGTGCGCTGATCATATTCTTGTTCGTGCGAGGCGATGGAAACCGAAAGCATATCCGAGCGGGAGCCGGGGCCTTCGAGGCGGGAGAGCGATTCATTGCGCGCCCACGCAGCGCCGATGTTGAGGATGAAGCCGGTGGTCGAGGCGTCGCGAAAAGCGGCGGTCTCGTTGATCTGGATGACGCGCGTGACCTCGTTGAATGCCTGGATGGCGATGTAATCTAACTTCGAGTTAGGTCCGGCGCAGAGATCGTTAAAGGCCATGGCGAGACCGGGTTGCGAATCGTCGGTGGAGCGGAAAATGTCCACCACGCGGACCTTCGAACTCTTACCGGTGACGATCAACGTGTGCGGGAAAATGACGGCATTCTCACCGGCGATCCAGTAGTGAACTTCGATGGTGCCTTCGACTTCAATCTTGTCTGAGACGTAAACGAACAATCCGTTCGTTAGAGATGCCTCATGCAGTGCGGCAAACTTGGCTGAGCCGAGACGCGTTTCCTGTTTCATGAAATGCGCCTGAACCAGATCGCTGTGGGAAACGAGCGCTTCAGCAAGCGGCAGGCAGATCACGCCCTCGGGTAGATGAGATTCCACATGAATAAGCTCGTCATTGAGGAACACGAGCTTAGCGGCGGGAGATTTCAAACCAATGGAGCGCTTGATGACTGAGGAACGCGCGGGCGAGACGCCCGTGCTCCTTGAGAAGCCCGAGAAATCGAGCTGTTTGATGCTGGAGAAGCGCCAAGTTTCATCGCCGCGTTTTGGCGCGGGAATCGTTAGGAAACGTTGCCAGGCGGCTTGTTGGCGGTCAGCAAACCATGCGGGCAGATAGGCCGGAGTTTGCGATTGGGAATCGAGGAGAGATGCAGGCATTTCGAGAGTGGTCATGGGAAAGTGGATCAGTCTGGCCTCTGCAATTGGTCTGCGTCGGCGAGATCTTGGGGGCGGGCGGTGGCAATTTTGTTCAGGAGTAAATCGGCTTTGGAAATGATGGGAATTGGCATGCCGTCGATGTTCGCGCTCAGACTGCGAGCGTAACAATCAGCGAACTCGACACCTTTGATCGTATGAAGGATATCCACCCGATTCGGTTCTCGTCCCATCTGGGTCATACGGCTTTCATCGGTAAACATTTCGGGGGAAAGTCCTTCGAAATCAAAGCCGAACTCCCTGAGAGCCGCTACGATTTTGAGCGCGTTGGAATCACTTCTCTGAATCCAAATATCGAGGTCTTTGGTGAACCGCGAATAGCCATGATAGCTCACTGCGTGTCCGCCAATGATGAGGAATTGCACCTCATGGGAAAGGAAGCACTTTAAGAGTTCTCTCAAGTCGCGGCTCAATTCCAGATTCTGCATAGCCATAGTAGGTCGCTCGTAAAAATTCGGTGATGCGGAGACGCTCTTCGCCTGTTTGGGATATCCTCTCGCGCAGTTCAGACGCTTCGGCTTCTTCGAATGACGTGAAAGTTTCGATTTTCCAGTCCGAGCGTGAGGGAGTTATCATGAAGTTTTTCTTGGGCTTTCAAAGTTGCGGCTCAAGCCAGCGGTCCGTTAGCCGACGCTGCCTTCCATTTCCAAGTCGATGAGGCGCTTGAGCTCCACCGAATATTCCATCGGGAATTCGCGGACGAGGTCGTTGATGAAACCGTTAACGGCAAGCGACATGGCTTGGCCTTGGTTAAGCCCGCGTTGTTGCATGTAGAAAAGCATATCTTCGGAAACCTGACTAACAGACGCTTCGTGCTGCGTGGCGTGGCGGTTGCCCTTGACGGTGATGGCCGGATAGGTGTCAGTGCGGCTGTGGCTGTTGATGAGCAAGGCGTCGCACTCAGTGTTGTTTTTACAACCTTTAAGATGTTTCGGGATGTGAACTTGGCCACGATAGGTCGAGCGACCTTCACCGACAGAAATCGACTTAGAAACCACGTTAGAAGTTGTATCATCGGCGGCGTGAATCATCTTCGCACCGGTGTCCTGATGTTGTCCGGTGTTAGCGAGGGCGATGGAAATGACCTCGCCGCGGGCGCGCTTGCCCTTCATGATCACGCCCGGATATTTCATCGTTAGACGCGAGCCGATGTTGCAGTCGATCCATCGAACTTCTGCGTCTTCCATGGCGATTCCGCGCTTGGTGACGAGGTTGAATACATTGGACGACCAGTTTTGCACGGTGACATACTGGATCTTCGCCCCTTTGAGCGCGACGAGTTCGACGACGGCTGAGTGGAGAGTGGCGGTTTCGAATTTCGGCGCGGTGCAGCCTTCCATATACATCAGTTCGGAACCTTCATCCGCGATGATGAGCGTGCGCTCGAACTGACCGAAGTTTTCCGAATTGATGCGGAAATAGGCTTGCAGTGGTTGCTTTAGTTTAAGTCCTTTCGGGATATAGATAAACGAGCCACCAGAGAATACTGCGCTGTTAAGTGCAGAGAATTTATTATCTCCGGTGGGGATAACTTTACCAAACCACGGGCGAAAAATTTCCTCGTGTTCTTTGAGACCTTCGGCGGAGTTGCAGAAGATGACACCTTGTTTGGTGAGTTCTTCTTTGACGTTGGAGTAGGCCGCTTCTGAGTCGAACTGAGCTTCCACACCAGCGAGGAACGCGCGTTCTTGCTGAGGAATGCCGAGGCGCTCGAAGGTCTCGAGCACGTCCGCAGGCACATCTTCCCACGAGCGCTTCGGCTTCTCGCCGTCCGATAGATAATAGCGAATGACATCGAAGTCGATGCTCTCCAAATCTTTAGTCGCCCAGTTAGTGGGCATCGGTTTATCAAGAAATACTTTGAGTGCCTTGTGGCGGAATTCACGAACCCAATCTGGGTCGTTCTTTACATCGGAAATGTAATCAACCGTAGCGGAGGTGAGACCACGTCCGGCATCGAACTTGTTGCGCTCGGGAAACGTGAAGTCGCCCTTGGTGCGATCAATGTCGATCGCCTCGCGGGTTTCTGTGTCGAGTAGGTCAGTGGTGTCGTAGGACATGGTGAATAAGTTGGTTAGTAATTAAGCAAACGCCGGTTCTCTGAGGAACTCGTAGCCTTTTTCCTCTAACTCGAGGGCGAGTTCAGGTCCGCCGGAGCGGACGATGCGGCCTTCCGCCATGACGTGGACGTGGTCCGGTTTGATATAGTCGAGCAGACGCTGATAGTGGGTGATTAGAAGGAAGCCACGGTCGGGCGAGCGCATGGCGTTGACGCCCTTGGCGACGATTTTCAGGGCGTCGATGTCGAGACCGGAGTCGGTTTCATCAAGAATGACATACTCGGGCTCAAGCATCATGAGCTGGAGGATTTCGTTACGCTTCTTCTCGCCACCGGAGAAGCCTTCATTCACGGCGCGGGCGGTGAACTTGCGGTCCATCTCCAGCAGATCCATTTTCGAATAGAGGTTCTTGTAGTAAGCGACGGCATCGATTTCCACGCCCTTCGGCAAGCGAGCTTGGAGGGCGGCGCGGATGAAGTTCGCATTGGAGACACCGGGGACTTCCGACGGGTATTGGAAGGCGAGGAAAATCCCGCCGCGCGAACGCTCGTCCACGGACCTGCCGAGGATTTCCTCGCCGTCTTGGGTCACCGAACCGGAGGTAACGAGATAGCCATCGTGGCCGGCGATCACCTTTGAGAGTGTGGATTTGCCAGAGCCGTTAGGCCCCATGATGGCGTGGATTTCACCTTTCGGGATGTCGAGAGTGACGCCTTTGAGGATTTCGGTGCCATTCTCTAGGGTGGCGTGGAGGTTGGTGATTTGCAGGCTCATTTTTGGAAGAGGATCGTGGGTCGGAGATTGGGGAGGTTTGCGAAATTAGGCGGTCGCGAATTTGCCACGGAGTGTGATTTCGACATCCTCGATCACGGCACCGGGCGGAAGGTTGAGGACATCGGCGAGACTGGCACCGGGTTTGAAATCCACGTCGTGGATCACGCCGGTCACTTCATCGTGGAAATGGCCGTGCTCGCTGAGATTCGGGCAGTAGCGGGACGACTCGCGCTCGAAATTCACCTGCCGGATGATGCCGTGCTGGACGAGCGCTTCGAGGCAGTTGTAAACGGTAGCGAGCGAGATATTCGGCAAGCGATCCTTGACCCGCATGAAGACATCGTTGGCCGTGGGATGGTTCCGCTGCTGCATGAGCGTGCGGTAAACCTCCTGGCGCTGACGCGTCATCCGGAGACCGGAGATTTCCTCGGGAATCTCAATTTCGGCAGGAGTTTCTGGGTTGGTGCTGACCATCGCGGCGGCAAACTAGGGCCAGCGCGACCAATATCAAGAATTATTCCAATTACAATTTCGTGGTGTTTCGGGGCTCAAATGACCGCCGCTGCGAAGGAATTTATTTTCTCCAGTAATAGAGCCATCGCTCGGAAACCGCCTTGTCGTTTTCATCGCGCAGCTCGCAAGTCATCTCCATGTCCGCCAGACTTGCGGGAGGCTCGAGCACGAAAAAGGCCCGCAGCACCTGCGGCATGTGCAGCTGCTGACTGCGGCCCAGGCCTGCCGGCAGATCATCGACGTTCGGCATGCTGATGTCGGTAAGGCCTACATGGATGACCTTCACAGACTGCTGATTCACGGTGACGACTGGTGTTAGTTTCGAAATATCGTCCCACTTCGGATCGCCGACTTTGGCTTCCGGTTGGAGTGGCTTCGCGAAATCGATGGTCATCAACACCTGGCCCGGCTGTTGCACCGGGTTGCCCGAGCGCGTCGCACGCGCGACAAACAATCCAGTGGGTGCCGGATCGCGCAGCCAGCGGAGCCGATAGTGAAAACGCGTGGGTTTCCCGACCTCTAACATCGGCTGCGGCTCCCACCCGAGAATGACGTTGTCGTTCGTTTCATCGATCGTTGGCATCTCGATCAAGTGCAGTTTCCCCAGATCGAATCCCTCTAACGGCTCCACTCGCACGCTCGGCCGGTTGTGGTAGCCCGCCTCCGTGTCTTGATAGGAAGAGAATGAACGGTCTCGCTGCACGAGTGCCCACGAGCGCGGTTTTTCCAACGTGAATACACAATGCCGGAACTGGTCCTTGGTATGCTCTAACGGGCGATAGTGAAGATTTCCACTGCCGAGTTCCATCAGCAGGCCGTCGCTGTCATGCACCTCCGGGCGGAAATCGTAAGGCTTGGGGTGCGTGCCTTCACCGAACCAAAACATGCTGGAAAAAGGCGCGATGCCAAGCTGAGCCACGGGCCGGCGGAGGGTGATTTCCGCCACCACATCCATCACGGTCTCCGGTCCGGGAGTGATCGTGAATTGGTAAGCACCGGTTACGCTCTCGCCTGTTAGCAAAGCGCTCACGGTCATCGTTTTCGAATCCTTGGCCGGTTTTTCCAGATAGAATTCAGAGAAATCAGGGAACTCCTCCGGCACACCAGGAATGCCGCTATTGATCGACAGCCCGCGTGCCGATAGTCCGTAAGGCGCATCTTTCGGAATCGCCCGGAAGTAGCTCGCGCCCATAAAAACCAAGAATTCATCCATGTAGTCTGGCTTGTTCAAATGCGTGCGTGCCCGCCACCCCGCATAGCCCGGTGGCGGCTTGGTTCCGGCTGGCACTTTGAGTTTTTGGTATAGAAATAGGTTTGCGTCGAACTTGAGTGGCTGGGATTTCCCGGCGGTCACCTCGTGGATCGCCACGGTCTTTTTCGTAGTCCATCCGGGGTGGAAGTAGTCGATCGAAAACGCACCTTTCTCCGCCGCCCACAAGCCGGAATCCATCTTGAATCGGATGAGGCGATGCTCGTCGTAAGTTAGATTTTTCCAAAAATCCGCGAGCTCCAGCTTCGACTCGGCATGGGGCGAGGTTGCTAGCTTTCGCGCCTTGGCACATAGCCCGTCGAAGGAAAAATCCTCCGCCGTGGAAAGCCCGGCCGAGCAGACAAAAAGGAGGCACCCGACAAGTGGAAGACGACGATGGAACTGCATGGCGCAGCCTTGGCAGACATCCGCCCGCTTGGCAATAGCGTGACGGGGTCGGGGTGCTTTCTTGGCATGTAGTCCAGCCCTTCAGGGCGTCTTCAAGTGCGGGAAGACGCCCTGAAGGGCTGGACTCCATACAAAGAAAAGCGATCACGCCGCGCACCCGCCGAATGGCGCAAGGAAACGTTGCCAATCAGGAATACCATGCAGATTTCTGATGAGTAGGGTGGCTGGCAATGCACGCGGCATATTCGGTTTCCGCAGCAACCGCAGACCTGCCTCGTGAGGCAGACGATCCGCCTTTTACTCATTCACCGAGCGGTGCGACAGCACGCAGTTTTCCCACGACGAAGCCCCTCCCCTCGAACGCGGCACGACGTGGTCGATGTTACCCTCGCCGGGCGAGAGTTTGCGGCCGGTGTATTGGCAAATGCCACCATCGCGTTCCCAAATCCCACGCGCCCCGAAGCGCGGACGACACAGCGGGATCTTCGAGTAGTTAGACGCGACGATCACCGTCGGCACTCTCACCAAACCGCGCGGCGTGTTCACCACATGGTCCTCCTCGCGGATCGGTAGCTTGAGCCACGCGTCCCATTTCAGTGGCGAAATAGAATCGTCACCTTGCACGTCGAGTCCGTTAGCCGAGCCGGTCGACATCATGCAGAACGCCTCCGCAGGCGTCTTCACATGGATCGCCTGCCAATTGCGGTTGAGCACCAGCACGGTGGATTTGTGGAGTATGGATTTCATGATGATTGTAGAGATCGGTCGGATTCTTTATCTTCCCTTTTCTTATGTCTTATGTCTTGCAGTCTTCTGTCTTTTTTAATCTTCCGCCCGATCACCGGGCGGGCACATTTTCACGATTTTGGGATCAAACCGACCCAGCACTTCGACCAGATCGGACTGCGCGGCCATCACGGCGTGGATGTCTTTATAAACACCCGGCACCTCATCGAGTCCGGCAGACAGAAGTTCCACACCACGTTCTGCTAGCAGCCTGTCGGATTTGAAGTATTCTTGGAGACGATGTCAATTGGTGGACGCTTGGTCGCTTGCGGATACCGCCTGTCGTGGTCTGCTCTCC
>JAYTLO010000285.1:0-5879 GCA_043729385.1 Akkermansiaceae bacterium | reverse complement strand
TCGCGCTCGACTCAAGGCAAGAGCCGTATGAGGTAATTCTTCACGTACGGATCTGCGCGGGGGGCCGCCGGTAACGGCGGTTCCTACCGCAATCCCGACTAACAAGTATTGGCCGCTCAGCGCCTCAGTCCGAAGCCGAAAGCCCGGCCGCATGCATCACGATCTTCCCGCAGTGCCTGCCTTCCCCGAACCGACGGAGCAGGCCGGGTGCATCCTTCATCGAATGCGGCCCGTCGATCACAGGGACGAGCTTCCCTTTGACGAAAAGTTCCCTCACGGAGTCGAGATCGCGGTTCGGTTTGAGTGCGACGATTCGCATCGACTTTCCCGTGACCAGCCTCACCAGCCATCCGAAAAAGAGTATCTGCAGCAGGCGGGGAACCGTTCCCCCCACCGTCACGTAGCGACCGCCTTTGGCCAATGCCCGGTTGAGCGCAAAAGGTGAACGCGAGGACTTGCAGTCGAGAATGACATCGTACTGTCGGCCGCTTCGGGTGAAGTCTTCCTGCTTGTAATCGATCACCTCATCAAACCCGAGTTCCACCATTTTCGCGAGTTTGGCTCCGGTGTCTACCCCGGTCACGCGCGCGCCGATGTGTTTTGCCATCTGCAGCGCGAAGGTTCCCACGCCGCCGCCTCCCCCGTTCAGCAGTAGCCGTTCGCCAGGTTGAAGCTTCCCACTTTCCACGAGCCCCTGCCATGCGAGCATTGTGGCATGAGGGATGGCAGCGGCCTCGTCGAACGACATCTCCGTCGGCTTGGGAACCAGGGCTTCCTGCTTGATGCAAACATACTCGGCGTAGGTGCCGAAGCCGTGATCCGATATGTCGCCATAGACTTCGTCCCCCGGTGCGAAGCGACTGTCTCCGGGCCCGACGGACGCTACCGTGCCTGAAAACTCCATGCCGGGGATCGGGTGTTTCGGTCGCCGGAGGCCATACAGCAGTCGATAGATGCGGGGTAGACCCGTGACCATGGCCCAGTCGTAGTCATTGACGGCGGCCGAATGAATCTTCACCAGCACTTCGCCAGCTTTGGGACGCGGCACCGGCAGCTCCGTCAGAGTGAGTTGCTCGGGCGGACCGTAGTTCTTTTGGATGAAGGCCTTCATAGTGAATCGTGCGTGCGCTCCGCGCGCGTGATGAACTATGTATGGGCCGAGCTTGCCGAATGCAAGAATGCCCGTCTTTTCCGAAGGGGTCTCGAAGGTCGTTACAAGGCGGTGGTGGTGAACGGCGAGGAACGTGCCCGGTGTCCTCTTGACTAAGTCGTTGTAGAATCGGGGACTCTAGAGTATAAACTTAAGGAGTTGCCATTTTACGGAAAGACTTACTATCTGTCTTAATCCGACCCGGGCGGTTGCCGCTCGCATGGTAACATTTTCTTCAACTTTGAGCATAATTTGAGGCCGGCATTAAGCTGCCGCTGGGCACCTCGCTCGACCCGGAAGGTTTCCTTGCGTGGGCGAATCCCAAAGCCCGCCGTTAGAATTATGGCTTTACCTTCTCACTCCCTCGGCGTGCGGAAAAATTTCATCTCCTCCATCGGAAACGTCGGGTCGGCGACCAAAGTGCCGGGCGGAATGCCATTCACGTCGATGAGCTTACCGTTGTAGGGACTGGTCACGTATCCAGCTTTCCCCGCGACCGCGACAGCGGGTGGATACTCTAGCGGTTCGGGTTTCGCGTAAACTCTCGGCTCCGGGCGCAGCGACGGTCGGGTCCGCTCGTTCACCGCCGCCTCTCTGTTGTTAGGTTCTGCCGAGGCCGACTCTGGAACCACCTCGTTGCCCTTTCGCAAAAGTTCGGGAACGCCTGAAATCCCGCCAATTTCGGGCTTCTTGTTTGCGCGGATTAGCAGCCATGGAATCGCCAGCAGCAACAAAATCACCAGCCACCATTTTCGGTTCATGCCGGCACTTGAGACATAATCCTTTCGGTCGGCAAGCGGCTTTGTTAGGCAGGCTGCGGGAAATGCTGGCCATCGGCGCGAGGCGTGTTTCACTCTCAGGCCATGGCATGGCGCATTGACGAGCAGGTGATTCGTGGCGAAATCGACAACCGGACCCGTGGCCATGTGCGCGGACGGATCTGGCTCGTGGGCCGGGAGCAGCCGGTGCTGCTAGAACTTGATGGCAACCCATGGCGCGATCTCGCCGGCCACGTCCTGAGGTTTTCCAACCCAGAGCCGAAGGCTGGAAATCTCGACGGATTTACCGAGATGCAAGCGGGCGCGGCGGGGGACATCACTGCCTCACGAAAGGTCAAGGTGCCGGACTGCACCATGGATGAGCTCATGGAATTTTATGCCGCCCGCCAGCCATTCCCGTGGCATTGGGGAAACTCGATCTATCTGGAATGGTTTAGCAAAACTAACGGGCGAGTGGTCATTGAGTCCGCAAACTATCAGTTAGAACTCGATCCGTTCGCCGCTTGGAGCATGTCCGAGGCGGAAGAGACCGGGCAACGCCAAGCGAACGCAAGCGCGATGACCGATTTTATGGGCAAGTTAGGCGCGGCACTCACGGAGTCCGAGGACGAGGACGACGAGGATGCCCCACGTAGCGTGGCGGAGAAAGAGGCGGACGACGAGGACGCGCGGATGAATTTATTGCTAGACCGAGTGACCGCGCGGCTCGACCGGGAAGGGCACGACGAAGGTGAATTCGAGCGAATCTATCAGGAAGAACGCGAGCGATTGCGCCGCGAGCGCGGCGAACCCGAGCAAATCCCCACCCCGGAACAGCAGGCCGAACGAGAGGCTTGGTTCGAAGAAATGAACGCCAGCGCCGCAGAAGCCATCGCCGATCTCGAGGCGGAAAATTGGAAGGATGACGATGAGTCCGACGAACGCCATCCGCTCGTCGAGCATTGCAGCGATCTCGCGGTGGAGCTGCACCAAGAGGTGGATGCCCACGCGTGGGTCACAGCAGATGCCTCGGGCGAGCACCCGCTGCACGAAATTGTGAGTGCCGTGATGAGCGCAAGCGCGAAACTGGCGGGCGCACTCGGCATGGCGGATCGTGATGAGGAATGGCCACCCCAGGCTTTGATTGCTGGAAATGTGTTAGTGCGGCTCAAGAAAGCGCGCGGCTACCTTCGCGACGCCCTCCGCGGACTGGACTCCGCCGACGAGGAAAACCTCGCTACCCGAGACTGGCGGGTCCGCACCCGCCGGGATGTCGCGGCTATCCTGTTAGCAGTGCAAACCTTGATCTTCGAGGTGCGCACCGTACTGGCGGATGAGGATGCCGACGACGGCTGATGACCCGATAGAAATACCCAGCCAGTCGCGTAACCCGCGCGTTTTCAACCATTGATCGCTTATGCAAAACCCACTTGAAGCGGGGCATCATGAACCCAGCCGTGGCCAAGCGGTTTCGTTTTTCCTCAAATCCCGACTGCTGATCGCACGGCGTTGGTGGCTTGAGCGCCGTCATCCCGTCCCGGTTCATCCGCGCGGGCACGTCCACCGCGATGCGCCGGTGGCTGGCCGGACGAAGGCTCCGTTATGGACCCAGAATTCCGCTGCCGAGTTTCCGCTAACAGCCGGAAAAGTGCAGAATCTTCGCGCCGCCTGCCAGCGCCTTGATGGCGTGGAAATCCCTGCGGGCGAAATTTTCAGCTTTTGGAGACAGCTCGGACGCACCACCCGCGCCGCTGGATTTACCGAAGGCCGCGAACTCCGCTCCGGCTGCCTCGTCCCCAACCTCGGCGGCGGCTTGTGCCAACTCTCAGGACTCCTCCACTCCGCCGCGCTCAGCGCCGGGCTGCAAGTGGTCGAGCGCCACGCCCATTCGCGCACCCTACCCGGCACGCCGCTCCCTCCAGAACTCGACGCCACCGTCTTCTGGAATTACGTCGATTTGCGCTTCTCCGCTCCCTTCTCCTGGCGTCTGGAAACTCGTCTAACGGCCACCGACCTCGTCGTCTCGATCCGCGCACTTAAAGACTCAGCCGTGGCAATGCCAAAACCGTTAGCCGTCGAAAACGGCTTGCCCGTCCGTGCCGCCGCCGATGGCGACTGCCTGACTTGCGGCGTGATTTCCTGCTTCCGCCACCCAGCGGCGAACCGCGACCACGCGTCGGCTTCGGGCCACGCCGCATGGCTGCTAGATGGGCTGTGGCCTGAGTTCAACGACTGGTGCCAGCGGCATTCCCATCCCGGCGACCATTGGCTCACCCCGCTCGATGGCCAGCGCTGGAAAAAGCCCAACTACGCCTGGACGCCGCCCGCCGACACACTCGTCCATCACGCGACGTGGCAAACCTTGCACCGCTCATGGCGACAACGGCGGCTCCCCGCCCAAGGCGCCGTGCGTCAGCAATTCCTTCTATCAGCCCAGCGCCGGTTGGCGGAAAATTTCGCCCATCGTCTGAATCCGCAAGCACGCCATCTCGTCGTTTCACAAACCCTGCTGCCCCATCTCTGGCAGGCCGGCCATCTCGGCGGGCGCACCTTCGACGTACTGGTCAACCGCTGGCCGATAGACGCGCTTCACGCCCGGCTTGATGCCGCCGCCGCCTATCACCCGCAGTCAGACACCCTCGCAGATTTCCGCGCAGACCCCGCGCTTGTTCTTGCAGAAAATCAAGCCCTTGCCGCCGCTGCTAGAATCGTCACCCCGCATCGCGCCATCGCCGCATCCTTCGGCTCGCGGGCAATTTTGTTGGACTGGGAAATGCCAACGCCCCTCCTACGAGCCACTCCACCACCCACCGCAGCCCGCTGGTTTTTCCCCGCCTCCGCCTTGGGTCGCAAAGGTATCCACGATCTCGCCGACGCCCTCCTTGAAACCGGTGGCGAGCTTCTCGTCCTTGGTCGCGCCCGCGAGGGCAACGGAAATCCATTGGCTAGCATTTCCCATCGCCCAGCCACCATCGCAGAACTAACAAGCTGCACCGCACTCGTCATCCCCGCCTGGATCGAGCACGAACCCCGCTTAGCTTTGCGCGCCCTCGCCATGGGTGTTCCCGTCATCGCCAGCCGCGCCTGCGGCCTCCCAGCCCACCCACTGCTCACGGAAATTGACGCCGGAGATGCGGCATCTTTGACATCCTTGATGATCAAATGCATTTCAACTAAGAAGGAAGATTGTAACCACTGATTTCACTGATTGAACTGATTTTTAAGAGGTTGGAAAGGATTACCAGCTCACCCAAAAGGTGAGTCGAATCGCTGCCCATCCTTTCAGTCAAATCAGCGCAATCAGTGGTAAATTTCGTGGCTGACACCTATGTCATTTTCCTTTCTGGGTTCAACCAAACACTCATACGCCGTTGCCTGAATGTCCGGCGGAGAGGCTACAGATAGAGAAAGTGATTCGCTAAAAAATAACTGGCGCGTCCCGCCCGGACTCTCAATCTAGTTTCTTCATCTGCGTTCATCCCCTTTGTCGGTAGTTAGAACAGAATTTTCATTACCTCCACTTCACAGAGCTTCAAGCGTCTGCTCCGAAATGTCACCACACTCCAGTTCTTAGGAGCAGTGCCTTCAAAGACCCGGAGTACTTCAGCACCAACGGTGCGCAACATCCCAGCCCAGGGCAACGCCGTGGGTAGGTGGATGTTATCAATTCAAAGCCCTGATGAACTCTCAAGAGTCAGCGGTCGTTTACGCTTGGGGTCAGGATTAGGAGGCGTCGCGCGATGTGAGCGAGCGGCAGCGGGATGCATTCGGGAGTGCGGTGACATGTCACCGCTTTCACACTGGCCGACATGTCGGCCAGTGTGAAAGCTCCGACATGTCGGAGCAGTCCATGGGGATTCGTTCGCGACGCATCTGCTAGCAGCCTGTCGGATTTGAAGTATTCTTGGAGACGATGTCAATTGGTGGACGCTTGGTCGCTTGCGGATACCGCCTGTCGTGGTCTGCTCTCC
>JAYTLO010000284.1:0-26745 GCA_043729385.1 Akkermansiaceae bacterium | reverse complement strand
TCAAAACCGGCGACCAGATCACCCTGACCTTCCACCGTCCGAAGGGTGCCATCCCAGAACAAGCCTACCTCCAATCTTCCGTCAGCCTCGACGGCACCTGGACGACCGTCCCGAACTGGCAGAATGCCCCCACCGTCATCACCAACCTGGGCGAATACGAACGCGTCACCTTCAGCACGCCGATCAACACCACCATCGACCCACGCCGCTTCTGGCGCGTGATCTACCAATGATGTTTCAAGGAGCGCGGGCATCCTGCCCGCGCCCCGAGGCGGGAGTTCAGATCATCAAGCGATTGATCCAGAGACGAAAAAGCGGTGACGGACACACTGGCCATTTTCATCACTGATCAGTAATTCCCTCTTGGCATTCAGGATTAATAATCTGTGGCCGTCCCTGAATCTGCGGGAAAACCTCAAAAAGCTCAAGCCTACTTCGGCTTAGCACCGGCTGGCCGTTCCTCAATCACGTAATCGGTGATCAGATACTCGGCACCGTTGCGCAGGATCATCAATTTTACCGGGTGGCCCACGCCGTTCATGTAAAGCCACTTCTGAAAGTCCGCCACCGATAGGATCCGGTTGTAGGAGAACTGCACGAGAATGTCGTTCACCTTGATGCCGAGTTTTTGGGCGGGGCTGTTGTCCCACACGTATTCGATCGCCACGCCGCCGTGGTGGCGCTTCGCAGTCGGGAAAAACTTTTGTTCGGCGGCATTGAGCGGGCGCACCGAGAACCCCGTCCATGGCGACTTCAGGCTGCTCGTCTGCTTGATGCTGTCGTAGATGTTGAAGCACAACCGGATCGGTAGCAGATGCGTCTCGGCCAAGGCTTCCTGGTGTCCTACCTCCGCAGTCGGTTTGTAGCCGGTGAAAATCGCAGCCAACTCGCCGGTGTCCGCGAAAAACACGGGTCCACCCACGCCTTCCATCGGGATTTGAATCGTCGCGCGGAACATCGTCGCAGCGAGGTTTTCCTGGTAGCACTCCTTTGTGTTCAGCCCGACCACCTTTCCCGCGACGGTCTGCGGGTTTCCATTTTCAAATCCGCTCACCGCTGCGATTGAGTCGCCCACCGCCACCTCTCTCCCCGGCGACCGCTTGGAGATGTCGAACGTCTTATCCGACTGAATTTTCAGAATCCCCAGATTGATCGTCGGCTCCACCCCGACCACCGTGGCGTCGTAAGTCCCGGAGGATTTGCCCGCGACGTTGACCCGGAATCCTTCCAACAGCCGCCCGCTCGCCGGGTCCGTGAGATTCTGATAGTTCGTCAGTAAAAAGCCATCCGCCTCCACGATGAACCCAAGGCAATGGCCGGCGGGTTTCTCACGATCCGCACCCGCAAAACCCTCGATCCTGACCACGTTGGGAAGCTCACCCGCCGTCGCGAGAGAATAGCTCAATGAACAGACGTGGAGGAGGTTGTGAAAAAGAGGTTTCATGGTTTGAAGGATTGGTTGAAAGGATTCACCTCGGTCCCCGGCGTGATGCGGATGATTCCGTGGTGCGTCGCCGTGTGGCAGTTGTTGCAACTTTGAATGACGACCTCCAAGGCGCTCAGCATTTGCCCTCGGTCGCTGGGTTTCGCGGCAAGTGCCTCTTTTAATTTCTCATAGGCTGGCAGCCCGAGCCGCTCGATCAACAACGCCACCGGCTGGCCTTCATATTCCGGCGAGTCCCGTTGGATCGTCCGCAGTTGCTCCATGGACTCATGCATGTAAAAGCCTGCCAACTCGGCATTCCCCTCGTTCGCCGAGAGCGCCATTTTGTGGGTCAGGCGCTGCAAATCTCCCATCAGCAGTGCCAGCTCCGGCGCATCATTCTCAGCCTCAAGCGGACGCAGCCCCGTTCCCGCGAGAACGGCAGCCTCTTCGTCCTTGCCTCCATTCATCGCCAGCCCTGCCGCACCAAGTCCGCTGACCAGCGCCACGAGCAAGAGTCTCGCCGCCGTCTTTGGGTTCCAAATTTCCACCTGATTCATCGGCCCCATTTAAACAGCCCACCCCTAGCCCACCGCAAATCGCCGACAGTGACGAATCCGACACCGGCCACAGTATTGCGAAATTTATTTCGCCTGAACCAGCATCCGCTCGCCAGCAGTCCGTGAGGCATCCTATCGCATCGGTCTCAATCCTAGAGTCCCATTCGTTAGATAGAACCTTAGCCGGTTCGCCTCACAAATCCAGTTTCACGAGGGTCTTCCATGTTCCATTAGCAGAGGGCACGCCTTCGATGACTACAATCATTGCAGTTTGCCTCAGTGCGACCAACCACCACGGATTTTGCATGGCGGCGGCGACGCGGATTCTCAAGATTTGCTTGGTGGAGCATAAGTTTCGCAGCTCGTCGCAGTTGGCATGTGGCTTGCGAAAGGGGGAGGACCCACAAAGTCCCCCCATTCATGAAAGCTCTCCTTAATAGTTGCTGTGCGCTTGGTTTATCGAGCCTGCTGTTGTTTGCTGCGAGGAAGCTCGAAGCCACAGCAGCTTACGAGATTGGCCCCGTGGCTCGGTCATCCGGGGCGGCGGCTTTCAACTCATACGCGCGAACGAAGATTGTGCAGTATTTCGACACGTATCGGGCCGATCCGCTGGGACTTCCGCCCGGCTGGACGAAAGGGATCCAAGTTAAAAACATACCTGCGGCGTGGGCTAATTCGTGGCTCGCTCCCGGGGCCGTGGTCGCAGCCAGCGAGCAGACCTATCTAATGGCTGCGCCGGTGGAATTGATCAGAATGCTGCCCACTCACTCGCAGGATTTACGTTACTACATGGCGGGATGCAATCTGGTGGCCGTGGATCCTAACTATAAGATTGTGGACTCTGTGCATATTCCCACTGTCCGATTGTTAGGTGGTGACGATGCCGTGCAACCGCTCCAACTCGTCCGGCACGTTGGTTCCTGCTATCGCTAACTTGTCGGCGGCTTAGGAGCGATAAAGTCCCTTCGCCGCGATCCATGCTGCGACGTGAGGCGCAAGCCACGAGTGAGACACAGCCCCGTCAGCGAACGCTTGGCGGATCGCGGTGGCGGATGCGGGGTGGTGGCCTTTCACGACGTGAAGCCGGTAGCCGGCGCGGGGCTTTGGTGACTTACCGCGGGCGATGACGGCGAACTCAACGCAGCGAGCGAGACGCGCTGGATTTTTCCAAGCGGGAAGCGCGTCCCATTGATCGCCGCCCATGATCCAATACAAGCGGGCGTCAGGAAATTTCTCTGACAGCGCCTCGGCGGTTAGATAAGAGTAGGCTGGGCCTGGCTGGCGGAGTTCGTAATCATCGACCACCGCCCACGGCAAGTCGGCAGTGGCAAGCCGCAGCATTTCGCACCGGTCCTCACCGCTCACAGGCGTGCTGCCTAACTTGTGCGGGGAAATCGGGCAGGGCAGGAAACGGACTTCGTCGAGCCCGAGCGCATCGCGCGCTAGCCCGGCCAAATGGAGGTGGCCGAGGTGGACTGGATCGAAGGTGCCGCCGAACAGGCCGATCTTGTGGGGGGAAGTCATGGTTTCCGCTCGGAGCTTTACCGGGGCGGGGAAATGTGACCAGTTTTTCCGCCTGTGACTGATGCTTTTCAAATCCTCGGTATTCAACCTGCGCTTGATCTTTCCGACGAAGCCTTGCGCGACGCTTACCGCGAGGCCGGCAAGCGCACTCACCCCGATGCTGGGGGCGGGGAAGGTGAGTTCGCCGCGCTGCGTGAGGCATTTGCCATCGTTTCCAGCCCGTCACGGCGGCTCAGACATTGGCTCGAGCTGCGCGGCACGCCGGGTGATGTTAGAGGTAGCATCGAACCCTCGCTGATGGACCTGTTCACCGAGGTGGGCGCAGTCACGCAGCAGGCCGAGACGCTCATCCGCAAGCGCGAAGAAGCGAAGTCCGCGCTGGTCCGCGCGATGTTAGAGGGTGAGACGCAAGTCCGCCGCGAGGCGGTGGAGCGTGCGATTTCCCAAGTGGAAACCAGGATCGCCAACGAGTGCGCGGCATTTCCTGACTTCGAGAAATCCCCGAACCTCGATCTCGAAGCCGCCGCGAAAACAGCGAGAAACCTAGCCTTCCTCGAAAAATGGCGTGGCGGGCTGCGGGCGAGTTTTTCGCGGTTGGTCTAAGGGCAATGTGTTCCGGCTGTCTCAGCCGGATTCTGAATCGATGCTCCCGGCTGAGACAGCCGGGACACGTTCACTCCGCAGTCCGGTGGGCTAACGGACCGGAACTGCCTTGGGTATAACAGGCGCAGGTGAAGCCGTGCCTTTTCTCGAAAATTCCGAGGTGCTGCTCAAATACCAGATCAAGGCTCCGCCACCGACGACGGCGACGAACGTGAAGAAGATAATTAGAATGCCTAGGCAGGATTTCATGGCGATTCGTTAGAGATGGAGTTTAAGATTTACGCTCGATACGGGCGGCGAAGGCTCCGTCGGTCTGGTCGCGGAAGGGTAGGGCGTCGCGGGTGGCAATGAGTTCGAACTCGGGGTGATCTGCTAGAAATGCTTCGATCAGGCCGAGGTTTTCCGTGTGCTCGATGGAGCAGGTGGAGTAAACGATGCGCCCGCCGAGCTTGAGGCAGGCGATGGCATTCTCGAGGATTTTGCGCTGGGTAATGGCGATTTTGTCGATGTCGGGTGCTTGCAAGCGCCAGCGGACATCGACGCGGCGGCGGATCACGCCGGTGTTCGAGCAGGGCACGTCGAGCAGGATGCCGTCGAAGCTGTGATGCCATTCCGCAGGGGCCGGGCGGGTCCAATCATGGACGGCGATGGTTGCTTGGCCGACATGCAGGCGGGCAAGATTTTCCTCCAGCCGAGGCAGGCGTTTTTCATTGGAGTCGGTGCAAACCAAGCCGTCGCCGCCACCGAGCGCGGCGGCGATGAGGAATGCTTTTCCGCCCGGAGCAGCGCAAGCATCGAGGATGCTTTCGCCGGGTTGTGGATCTAGCAACTCGACGCAATGGCGGGTGGCGGGGTCTTGGATATAAACGGAGCCGGATGCCAGCAGGGAAGTCGGTAACGAGCCTTCGATCTGATAGAAGTCCGTCGCGTTTTCCAAGGGAATGCCCGGCAGTGATTCCGGCACGGGGGCGAGGGGATTGACGCGAAAATAATTGACCGCAGGAAGGTTGTCCCACTCCATCAGGGAAATCGCATTGCGGGTGCCAAAGGCGGCACGCCAGCGGTTGTAGAGCCAGTCTGGATGCGAGTGGGCGACGGGTTGGGGCACTTCAGAAATTTCCTCAAGCAGCGGCTTGCGGGCCACTGTCGCGCGGCGCAGCACGGCATTGATCAAGCTGCGGACGCTGGCTTTTCCTGCCTCCACGGTTTCATTGACGGCGGCATGGTCGGGCAGACCGAGGATCAGCAACTGGACCAGTCCGACACGCAAGATGTCGCGGGTTTCTGCATCGACCTTGCCGTCGCGGAGCTTACCGATCCAGTGGTCTAACAACCTGCGATGCCGCAGCACGCCGAAGAGGATGGCTTGCAGCAAGCCGCGGTCCGCGGAGGAGAGTTTGCGGCGTTGGGCGTGGCGCTCGATGAGAGTGTCGGCGTAGTCCTGACCCTTGGCCCACGCACGCAGGGCGGAGACGGCAGCTTGGCGGACGTGGAAATTTTTGGCGGGCATGGAGTCGTACGAATGGGCGTAGGCGCGATCACGTTATGGTGACGGCGTTGGGAGTGGGATATCCCTATTTCGCTGTCGGGACAATGGACAGCAAAATCAGGTTGGTAGGCCCCGGGAGCTCCCCCTCCGGGGCCAGCCGGTCGGATTTGAAATGTTCAAGTTGAGCAGCACTCGACCTGACGGAATCCTTCAAAGGTCATTCCCTACTTCATGCAAATATCGTCGTGCACCGTGGTGGATGTTCAAGATGCGGAGTTCCGCTATTCCATTGCGGACTTTTAGGGGGGCTTGAGACTACGCCGTTCTGAAGAAAGGCGTCGGGCAGGATGCCCGCGCCACTGTGGCGTGGGCATTCTTCACGGCTTCACGTGCCAAGCACGTCGTCCATCGCATTGATGAGTTCCTGCATGGTGGCTTCGGTTTCGTTGCCCATGTTAGAGATGCGGAAGGTGGTGCCTTTGATTTTGCCGTAGCCGCCGTTGATGAGGAAGTTGTGCTTGGTTTTGAGGTTCTTGATGAAGCCGGAGAGATCGAAGCCTTCGGGCGTCTTGAAGCAGGTGAGCGCGAACGAGCGGCGACCTTCTGGGGCGAAGAGTTCGAAGCCGTGTTTGGCACCCCACGCGGCGATCATGGCGTTGGTTTTCACATGGCGAGCTTGGCGGGCGGCGAAGCCTTCTTTGGCGATTTCACCGAGGATGTATTGCAGGCCGTAGATGATGGAAATGGCCGGAGTGGAAGGCGTATTGTTGACGGCGGCATTCTTGGCAAACTCGATGAAGTCGAAGTAGTAGCCGCGATTGGAGTTGCCCTTGGCGCGCTCCATGCCGGCTTCAGAAACGGCGAACACTGCGAGGCCGGGCGGCAGGGCGAGCGCCTTTTGGACGCCGGCTAACATGACGTCGATGTTGTTAGCATCCATGGCCACCGGCACGGTGGAGAGTGAGGAAACGGAATCGACGATGAGCATGGTGTCCGGGAAGGATTTCACCACGTTGCAAATGCCGGTTAGGTCGTTGAGGACGCCGGTGGAAGTTTCCGAGTGGATGAAGGTGACAGTGTCGAATCCGCCTTCGCTGAGCTTGGCTCTAACGGTCTCGGGGTCGATGGCTTGGCCCCACTCGACTTGCACGGAGTCCGCCTCGAAGCCGCATTTTTTGGCCACATCTAACCATTTGTCGGAGAAGGCGCCGCAGCACAGGCAGAGGACTTTTTTGCGGGCGAGGTTGCGGAGCGCACCTTCCATCACGCCCCAGGCGGAGGATGTGGCGAGGAAAACGGGACGCGCGGTACCGAAGATTTCCTGAAGGCCGGGCTGAGTCGAGGCATAGAGTTCCTCGAAATCCTTACCACGGTGGCCGATCATGGTTTGCGACATGGCAGCGAAGGTTTCCTTCGAAACGTCGACTGGACCCGGGGCGAAAAGTTTGGGGGATGGCATGGAGATCGGTGCTGGATGTTAGAAGTTATGGGAGAAGATTGTAGCTGCTGAGGAGGTAGGTGAGCTGGGAGGTGGCGGCGGCGCTCATCGGGGCGAGCGGAAGGCGCAGATCTGGCAGGCAGTGGCCTTGGAGGGCGACGGCGGTCTTGACCGGGACTGGGTTCACATCTAGCGACATCAGGCCGCGCATCAGCGGGTAGTATTGCTTTTGGAGAGCAAGGGCTGCAGGGAAATTTCCTGATAGACAGGCTCTCACTAACTGAACCATGACCTCGGGGATGAGGTTAGACGCGACGGAAACCAGTCCGGTGGCCCCGCAGGATACGAAGGGAAGCATCAGCGGATCGTCGCCGCAGAGGATGCCGAAATCCGCTGGAAGGGCCTGGACGAGCTGGTTGATGCGATCCACCGAGCCGCCAGCTTCCTTGATGGCGACGATGGTCGGGCAGTCGGCGGCGAGGCGCGCGGCGGTTTCCGGGGCGATCTCGATGGAGGAGCGACCGGGCACGCTGTAGAGCATGATCGGCAGGTGGGTGGACTGGGCGATGGCCTTGAAATGGAGGTAAAGACCTTCCTGCGAGGGCTTGTTATAATACGGGCAAACTTGCAGTGAGCCGGTCGCACCGAGGGCTTCGGCGGCTTCGGTTAGTTCAATGGCTTCGGCGGTGGCGTTGGCCCCGGTGCCCGCCACGACTTGGCAGCGGCCAGCGGCGAATTCCACCGCGAGGCGGATCACTTCGATGTGTTCCTCGGTGTCGAGAGTGGGGGATTCTCCGGTGGTGCCGACGGGGACAATGCCGTCGATCCCGGCGGCGATTTGTCGCTCGATGAGTGATTGGAACGCAGGAACGTCGATGGCGCCGTTGCGAAACGGGGTGATCAGAGCGGTGTATGTGCCGGAAAAGGTCATGGCGGGCGGACGATGGACAAAACCGGGCGAAGGTCCAAGCTGTATCCTGCGAGGAGTGGAATTTTCCAGCAACCGCTGGCGATCATCCTCTACGACCGCTCGGGAAATTCGCTCTGCCAGCGGACCAGCGCCTTGCGGATTTCCGCCGCCTCGCGAGAGGGACTGAGTTCCCAGATCAATGGGCAATCTGCGGGAAAAAATTTCAACAGCTCGGTATAGTCCAACGTCCCGCTAAATGGCACCCGGTGATCCCGCGCTGGCCATTGCACGTCATGCACATGCCCGCCTAGCAGGTGCGGGGAAATTTTTTCTAACCACTCGAGGTGGTCCAGCAGCCCGAGGTTGTGCTTCAGCTGGATGTGCCCGAAGTCATGCCAGTAGCTGACCCATGGGTTCTCGGCGAAGTGGGCTTGCAGCGCGATCATTTCCCGCTCAGTCGGGATGTCCTCGAAGCGCGAGCGGGACTCGATCGCCAGCTTCACTCCCACTTCCGCTGCCCGCGCGGCGATGGTGGTGAGCGCCTCAATGGCCCGTTGGAAATAGAGTGGACCGATCTTTTCGCGCTTTTTCACAAACGCCAGCTTCGCCTTGATGTAGTCCGCGCTGTGCTGGCCGCCGGCCGCCACCGTGGTGGTTAGAGGCCGCGTCCAGCTCTTCGGATTGAGTGGCACGGAGCCCATGTGAAGCACCAGATACTGCGCCTTGAACTGCGCTGCGATGTCGAGAGTGCGCAGGGTCATGTCCATCGCCCGCTGCCGGTCGAAGGCCCGGTGCGAGGTGAATTCGTAGGCGTCCGGCGCGTCGATCATCACCTCGACAGGCGCGGGGAAATAGTTGTGAACTCCCGAGCAAGTGAATAACCCGCGCTCGTGGGCCTTCATGATGCCGGGGAGTTTCGCGATGGTCATGCCGTGCGATAGCTCGATGTTAGAAAAACCAAGTTCAACGATCTCTTCGATCATCGACTCGCCATCGGTGTGGCGGTGGTTGTTCCAGCAGGATGAAAAAGCGAGCATGATCGCGGTGGCCGTGGTCAGCGGATCGAGGCTGCGGATTTTCTCAAAACGTCCCTGAGCAGGTCGGGTTCCGGCGGCTTGACGACGTGAAGGTCGAAGCCTGCTTCAGCAATGTTCTTGCGGTCGTCCTCCTCGTCGCGTCCTGTTAGTGCGACGATGAAGCAATGCTCGCCACCGGGGAGTTTGCGGATTCTCCCAGCCACTTCGTAGCCACTCACGTCGGGTAAACCGAGATCGAGGAACACCACGTCTGGGATTAATTCGCGAGCGAGCTCAAGGGCGTCCGCGCCGAGATAAGCCGTGCGGACAGCCAGTCCTTCCATTTTGAAAAATAGAGTTAGAATGTCGGCGGCGGATCGGCTGTCATCCACCACCAGCACTTGGCGGGGTGTTGCCGAGGTTTCTATCAGAGATGCCGAAGTGATTCCCTCCTCAGCGAGTGGGTTGGTGGTCATCAGCCCGTCTAGCAGGCGCGTTATTTCCAGGGTTTGGCGCTCCAGCATCTCGATGATTTTTCCCGCCTGTTGCGGGTTTCCGAGCGAAAGTTTCAAGACCTCGATGCCAGTCCGAATCGAGGAAAGCGGCGTGCGGACATCGTGAGCGAAGATCGCGAGACTACCCGCATTGCGTCCTTCGTGGTCGCTCATTTCGGGTCTCGTTGGGTCAGCTGGCGTTGGCATTTCTCGCGAAGTCTTCCCGTTGGAGTTGATGGCGTTACCCGGGAAAAATGCGGATTTCGCGATAATGCGGCAAGCAAACTTTAGGAAACTTTGAAGCTCCAGAGCTTGATCTAACGGTCAACCTGAACCCACCCGGGCCAAGCAGCGACTCACAGCGGGCGCACCTTGATGTTGCGGAAAGAAATCGAGCCATGGTCGCCTTGCAAGGCGAGATAGCCTTTGCCGGATTTGGCAAAGAAGGGCATCTTACCGAACTTGCTCTTTGCCACGCGGGCTTTGAAATCATCGCTGCTCATCACGTATTCGAAGTATTTCACACCATTCATTTCGTGGAAGCACTTCTCCGGCGAGATCACCAGGCGGACGCGGTTCCACTCGCCGGCGGGCTTCGTCGCATCGAGAATCTCGCCGGTTTTGGCATCCACGGGTGGCTGATAGAGTTGATAAAGCCAGCCGCATTTTTGCGGATCGGCGGCTTTGGAATTGTCCTGAAGTTGGAGCTCCGGACCGGTCGCCCACACCGTGTCCGCTTCGTCGGTGACGTGGAAAATGATGCCGCTGTTACCGCCCTTTGAAATGTTAAATTCCAAGTCCAGCTCGAAGGCTCCGAACTGCTCCTTGGTCACGATGTCGCCTGCGTCGTGTGGATCGGCACAGACTAACAGGCCGTCCTTGACCACCCAGCCTGGGCGGATGTCCTTCTTCTTAAAATTGCTCCAGCCATCCAGGCTCTTGCCATCGAACAACAATTTCCAACCGGCGGATTTTTCCTGATCGGTTAGGGTGTTAGGCATAGCGGCGTCTGGAGCCGCGAGGCACAACGTCGGAAGGAGGGCACAGGCCATGAGGAGCAATTGAGTGTTTTTCATCGCCGGATGGTTTATGAAGCGAACGCGGCGGTGACCAGAAAAACCAGCGGGGCGACGGTTATTTCTCGTGAAAGCCGATCTGACGTTTGGGCGGCACGGGAGGCGGACTCAACAGCGGCTGCAGCTCTCGCCAAATGACCCGCAGCGCGTCGTCGTGCTTGAGGAGAGTGGCATCCATCTGGGCGAGGCGGTTGAGGACGTCTGTCTGGGCGAGTAAAATTTCCCGCTGCTTGATAAACACGCGGACGATGTGGACGCTCATCTTCACCGCATCCGGGCTGTTGAGGACGTTAGCCGCCATGAGCGCGTCGTGCTCGGTGAAGGCGTAGGGACGGGTGCGGGAAAATTTGAGGCGAGGGAGGTGGTCACAATTTGTGACCACCTCGGCTTTCTCCTGCTCAGTCAGTTGGAACATGAAGTCCTCAGGGAAACGGTCGGCATTGCGTTTGATCGCTTGATTGAGAGCTTTGGTCGGCACGCCATAGAGTCCGGCGAGATCGCTATCGAGTATGATCTTTTGTTGGCGGAATGTTAGAATCAGAGTATCGAGCGGGGGAGCGGGTTTCATGGTTAGAGGCTGGCAGATTATGGAACCGGCGGCTTGAGGGAAGGGAAAAAGGCGCGCAAAAAAGGCTCCCTCTTGCGAGGGAGCCTTTTAGCTGGAGCTGGATGCGCGAGGCAGGCCGGCTGAAGGTCTTAGGACGCCCGCTCCTCCTGCTTGAGGAAGAGCGGGTGTCACAAGATGCGCTTCAGATTCGGAACTGCCACAGCGCTTCCACCTCACGTTCGCGCCATGCGGGACGGCGCGCCATCGGATCTTGTAACGTCCGGATCGCCTTGCGGCCACCCGTCGTGAGGAAGCTCTCGCAGTCGATGGTGACGATATCGAGGCCCATGTAGTAGGTGCCTTGGAGGGTCACCACGGACTCTTCACCCCACGTTTCGGCGAGGTGTTGCTTGAGCAGGAGGGCTTCCTTTCTTCCTAAAAATAGGAAGGCAGGAGTCTCTCCATGAGCGCACTTGGAGCGGATCAGCTCCGACACTGCTTCGCCGTCCCAGGCGTCCTCGAAGGACAGCTCGGACGGCACCATAGAAATGTCGGGGTAGGGTGCGTGATATTCTTTGATGTTCATTTTAGTGGTGTTTGGGTGTCGTTGGTCAATTAAGCAGCACCCGTGCCAGCAACCCGGATGCAAGCCGTCAAGCTTGGCACCACAAGCTTCCGCCGGGATTTCTGTTATATCAGCGCAGGTCGTTTCTGTCGTCATAAGCAATGCAGTGCCAACGGCTCGAACTACTTAAGGACTCTGAATCATCACCCATTTGCCGGCAACCCGTGGCCCGTGACTTTTTTGCTACAATCCGGCTGAAAGGGCGCGAAACCGAGTCGGGGTCAGTATTTCGCAATGTGACAAGTGGGTGATATTTCCCCCAGGCCGGGGATTAGTTTTGCTTTCAGCGGGGGATTTTGCCATTTCCCGCCGCGAGAGGTAGTTCACAATTCCGTAGTATGGGATGGATCACGGCGCTTCTTTGACCGCGAATGCCTCACGAAAAAATCCAGATCATCCGCTCCACTTGGAAGCGTTTGCGATCCGTCCTGCGGACGTTCGCGAAATCGGAAGAAGGGCCGAAGGGCGTGACCTTTGCGGTGATGTTAGTCCTGCTGATGGTCGGCATTAACGGCCTGAACGTGATCAACAGCTACGTCGGGCGGGATTTTATGTCGGCCATTGAGCACCGCAATATGGCCGTTTTCAGGCATCAGGCGCTTTTATACGTGGGCGTTTTCCTGGCCTCCACGGTGGTGTTAGTTTTCTATCGGTTCACCGAGGAGCGCTTGGGAATCCTGTGGCGCGAGCAACTGACGCGGAAACTCACGGACGCCTATCTGAACGACCGCACCTACTACCGCCTGGCCTCCGCCACCGGCGTCGCTAACCCAGACCAGCGGATTTCCGAGGACGTCCGTGCCTTCACCACCACCACGCTTTCGTTCACCTTGTTGATCGTGAATGGCACGCTGACGGCGATCTCATTTTCCGGCGTCCTCTGGAGCATCAGTCCATTTCTCTTCTTCGTGGCGGTGGCCTACGCGGTGTGCGGCTCCTTGCTCACCATCCTGCTTGGCAAGCCGCTGATCCGGCTGAACTACAACCAACTCGACATGGAAGCGAACTTCCGCTCAGACCTAATCCATGTCAGGGAAAACTCCGAGTCCATCGCCCTCGCTCATCGTGAAGGGCGGTTCAAAGCCCGCTTAAACAAACGCCTCGACGCTCTAACCGCCAACTTCCGCCGCCTCATCCGGATCAACCGCAACCTCGGGTTTTTCACCAACGGTTATAACTATTTCATCCAAATCATCCCAGCTCTGATCATCGCGCCGATGTTCATTTGGGGTGAAAAAGAATTCGGGGTGATCACTCAATCGACGATGGCATTCGCGACCTTGTTAGGGGCGTTTTCGCTCATCGTCACGCAGTTCCAGTCCATTTCCACCTTCACGGCGGTCACTGCCCGCTTGCACACGCTCAGTGATGCGATTGAAAAAGCTCACCGCACCACGCCATGCTCGATCACCGTCGAGGTCTCGCCGGACCGCGTCGCCTATCAGCATGTGACGCTCCACTCGGCGGATCGCTCCCGCCTGTTAGTGGAGGACTTGAATCTTGAAATCGTGCGCGGCTCGCGCTGGTTGGTCATCGGCCATGAGGATGCGCCGAAAGTGGCGCTGTTCCGGGCCACGGCCGGCGTCTGGGAGTGCGGCGGCGGCCAAATCATCCGCCCTGGGCTGGACGATATTTTGTTTCTACCAGAGCGGCCGTACCTCCCGCCGGGTACGCTGCGCGAAGTGCTGCTGCGGACCGGGGCCGAGTCGGTCATGCCAGATGCCGTGATTCATGGCGTGCTCGTCAAGCTCGGGCTGGAAGAGGTGGTCGCCCGTGCGCACGGCTTGGACACGGATCAGGATTGGGATGATCTGTTATCCATCGGCGAGCAGCACCTGCTGTCCGTCTCGCGCATTTTTCTAGCGAAACCCGCGTTCGTTTTCCTGGATCGCCCCGGCAGCTCGCTGCCGAAAAATCAGATTTCGAGCATCCTCGACATGCTCACCGAGCAGGGGATCGGGGTGGTGATTCTCGCGAAAAATGGCGAGTCGCGGCTCCGTTACGACGCCGTCCTCGAATTCAAAGAAGACGGCACTTGGGGAGTCCGCCATGAAACGCCAGTGGACGTTCATGGCGAACTCAACGACCTGAGTTGTTAGTCCGTCACACCAGACCGGGAGCTTCTGGATCGCCGAGAAACAAGGTCGCGGCCATCGGCAGTGATTTCACCAGAACGCTGACGCATGCGGCGTCGATCAGCAGCGGGCGACCCGCAGAGTCGAGCGCGTGACGGATTCGCTGGCCCGGCGGCAGCGGCGGGGCCACGCACAAACCGCCGGGTGGCAGCGCCATCCCGGCGCCGATTTCGAAATCGATGGTGAGGGTTTCTCTAACGACCATCTGGAAATCGAGCTTGCCGTAGCGAGTCACCAGCCCACGCACGCTGAAGCCGTTTTCCTGAGAAATCCACGACCACGGCAAGCCCGCAGCCAAGATCATTTGCTCGGACGACTCCCGCTCGCTGGCCACCATCGCGGCCAGCGCCAGCATGTATTCCGCCGCGATCCAGGTGTGCGGCACGTCGCCCAGATGCCCCGGCGAGCGTGGATCCCGCCAAGTGATTTCCGGCCACTGGTTCCACTCGGTCGGCCGCCGGTCTGATAGAAAAAAGTCCAGCAGCTCGTGCGCTTCATCCCGTTTCCCGATGCGGACGAGTGCGCCGATGATCCGGATTTCATACGCCGTATAGTTGAGCCACGGCACCTCGCCGCGGTGCTTGCGGCGGAATCCCTCGAGGTAAGTTTCCATCATCTGGTGCAGCGGCAGCGCTGGTAGATCATCGGCGAAATCGAGTTGCGCGATGGCGTTGGCGGTGGCCGTGGGATCGAAGTCCGCCCACTCCACCGAGCCGGGGATGTAGCTGAGTTGGTGCTCCTCGATGACCATGTTGATCGAGCGTCGCACGTCTGCTAGAAATGCTTGGGCCTCGCTACGCCAGCGCGCCGCCTCGTCCGGCATCGCCATCGCCTTTGCCAATTCCGCCGCAGCCTCCAAGCCGCGGACGCCCCAGAAATCATCCCAATACGAATGCACCGGATGCGCGAGGTAGCCTTCATGACTGGCAGATTCTGGCAGCAGTCCGTAGCAATCCGCGCACTCTGAGCCGATGAACTCCGCCGTCATCCGCTGCGCCCGCAAGCTCAGTAAATACTCCGCCGCCTTCCTAACAGGCAGCCACAACGCCTTCAGGAAATCTTTATTTCCCTCCCCACGGAAAACCTCGCAGACGCCCCAGATGAACTGGCCATGACTGTCGTGCTCCACCAGCGCGTCCACTCCGTCGCGGTCCACCACGCTCGGGACGTAGCCGTCCTCACGCTGGAATCTCGCATACCACAGCAGGAAATCGCGCAGCACATCCGGCCGATTTGCCTTGGCCATCGCCGCCCCCATGATCACGCAGTCGCGCACCCACGAGCGGGTGTAGCGGCGCGGCCCAGGCTGGATCGCCGGACCATCGCGATTGATGAGAATGTGGCTCGCCGCCGCGCGAAAGCAGTCGATCGCGCTGATAGCGAACGACGGCACCTGCCACTCGACCTGCGCCAAAACATCCTGCCACAGCGCAATCGCCTGTTCCCGTCCGCCCGCGACCGGCTCGGCTGCATTTTCGAAAAATGGCACCGAGACCGTGACCTCGAATTGCCCACTCCCATCCGGCACGCTCCACAGCATCGCCGCCGAGGCCAGCTCGGAGTCATCGTCCACCGCATCCCGTGGCGGCACCTCACCTCGTGCGAGGAATTCCACTACGCCGCCTTCCTCAAACGCCGCCGCCCCATGCGCGTCCGGCCGGCGGTTAGGGATCACGCGCCGCTCGTCCACACGGATGCCGTTATCATCGCAGCGGATCTGCCGGATCGGGCTGCGTCCCCCTAGATCGCGGAACGCCTGCCACGGCGGATTCACTTGAAACGGCCGCACCGCCACCGCCAACCGCACGTCCTGCCCGGAATGGTTATCCACCTGATAGGTCGTCCGCAGCACCAACCCATCGCCCGCGCCCTCCACCCATGGGCGGACCACCAGCGTCACTCCATCTAACTGCCAAGTGACGACGGGATACGGCGCACCACCCGCGCCCAGTGATAGCCCGATTTCCGCCTCCGCCCAAGTCACCAGCCTGCCACCGATCAGCAAAAACGGCTCCAGCGAGAACCCCGCCTCGTTCACCTCCACCAGCCCCTCCTCATTGATCAACCCGCGGCGGCGTCCTTCCGGGCTGCCGACTGGCGTCCAGTAAGACTGCTCGCGGTGCCAATAGCGCGGGAACCAGCCGCGCGGGAAATCTCGCGCCACTGCATGGATAAATTCATTCGGCGTGTGGGAAAATGCATCCGGCCGCAGTTCCAGCGAGACCAGCGCGGCGGATTCCTGATTGCGGAAATTGACCCGCAGATGGCGGGCTTCCGCGCAACACGCCGGGATGTGGCTGCGCACGCCCAAGGCATGAGTCGCCTGATAGATCCGGCTCCACGTTTCTCCGTCTGTGGAAATCTCGATCTCGAAACTCCGCGGCGGCATCGGCACCGGCCATACGATCACCAGCCCGCCGAAGCGCACTTGGCGGCCGAAGTCCACCGCCCACCACGGTGCCACGTCGTCTTCACCCGCCTGCCAGCCGCTTGGCGAACCCATTTCAAACACCGATCCCGGAAAGCTGCTAGGTCGGTGGCTCGATGCCGTGACCTCCTCCGGCAAATACAAAGTCTGGTCGTCTAACGAAATGTCGGAAAACCACACACTGCCGCTGCCTCCTTGGCCGGCGGCGATGACCAGCTCGATCGCCCCCACCACAGTCGGCGCGCCGCCGCCCGCCGGTCCCCACGCGAAGGGTAAATCGCGCTCGCGGATCCGCGCCCCTGACCATTCTTTAGGCAATTGGACGTTTTCCCGCAATTGCCTCCAAGTATCCGCGCCGCCGGGATCGGTCAGCTTGAACTCGAGATTGTTAGGCAGCCCCTCGCCGCGCAGGCAGAATTGAATTTCGAATGTGTCGGGCAGCCGAAACTGGATTTCCCGCCGCGCCGCGATGAAGCCACCGCCGCCGTGGAAATCGTAGTCCAGGCGCAGTGCCAGTTTTCCCCGTGGCCCCTCCGCCGCTGTTAGTCGCCCTTCGGATAGGCCCGAGGCAAACACAGTCCACAAGTCGGGCGAGTCGAATAATTCAGCGAAGGGATCGGATGGCATTGCAGGGATGGGTCTGAAATCGAGGCTAACGATCCCACTCACCGATGCCAGCATTAAGGGGCAGAGCCGCGCTTCCCCAAGGGCACGCAATATGCTGTTGCACTGAAGAAATCGGTTTCCTAAATTCCGCGTTTCACTCCCAACCGTAACCGCATGAAACCTGCAAATCTGATTTTCGCCACAGCCGCCTCTGTTTTCCTGCTCGGTCTATCCGGCTGCAAATCCAAAGACGGCGACACCATCAACATCGGCGAAGTCGCTGCATTGACGGGCGGCACAGCCACCTTCGGCCAATCCTCCCACAACGGGACGCAAATGGCGGTGGATGAAATTAACGCGGCTGGCGGGCTGCTTGGGAAACAAGTCAAACTCTTCACCGAGGACGACCAATCCAAGCAAGGCGAGGCTGGCATCGTCGCGAAAAAACTTATCTCCCGCTCGAAAGTTAAAGCGTTGTTAGGTGAGGTTGCCTCCAGCAAATCCTTGGAAATGGCACCCATCGCCCAGTCCGCCGGAGTGCCAATGATTTCCCCGGCTTCCACCAATCCGAAAGTCACTCTAGCTGGGGACTATGTATTCCGCATCTGCTTCATTGATCCGTTCCAAGGCACTGTGATGTCGAAGTTCGCACTCTCGAAGGGCTGGAAAAAGGTCGCAATCCTAACTGATAGTAAACAAGACTACAGCGTTGGACTGACTGAGTTCTTTAAGAAACACTACACGGCCAATGGTGGCACAATTACCAGCGAGCAAAGTTATGGCTCGGGTGATAAGGATTTCAAAGCGCAGCTCACTGCCATCAAGAGCGGTGCTCCCGATGCGATTTTCGCTTCCGGCTATTACAACGAGGTTGCGCTAATCGCCGTCCAAGCCAAGGAACTCGGCATCAATGCCCCGTTGCTCGGCGGTGATGGCTGGGATTCGCCATCGCTCATCGAAGTGGGTGGAAAAGCCATGGAAGGCAGCTTTTTCTCCAACCATTTCTCAAATGAAGATCAGTCACCCGCGATCCAGAAATTCGTGAAAGACTATCAGTCCAAACACGGCGGGAAACCCGATGCGATGGCCGCGCTGGGCTACGACTCGGCGATGATTTTATTCGATGCTATCAAACGCGCCAACTCCGTGGACGGCCCAGCCCTCCGCGATGCGATCGCCGCCACCAAGGGTTTCCCCGGCATCACCGGGACGATCACCCTAGATGCCGACCGGAATGCAACGAAGCCCGCAGTCATTCTCGCAGTCAAAGGCGGCAAGGTAGTTTATACGGAAACGATCACTCCTTAAGCGAAGGAAACGAATCCACTAAACCCCTAACACCGCCCACATTTCCTTGGAGCAGTTTTTTCAACAACTTCTCAACGGCCTGTTTCAAGGTGCCATCTATGCGTTGATCGCGCTGGGTTACACCATGGTTTACGGGGTGCTGCGGTTTATTAACTTCGCGCACGGGGATGTCTTCATGCTCGGAGCATTTAGCGCTTACGGGATTCATAAATGGCTCGGGCCGGCGTTGGCATGGATGCCGTGGCCATTGGCATTGTTTGTGATCTTGCTAATCGCCATGGTGGCATGTGCCGCCTTCGGAATCATCATTGAACTACTCGCTTACCGGCCACTCCGTGCCCGCCCGCGGCTTAATGTATTAATCACCGCCATCGGGGTTTCTTTGTTTATTGAATACACCGGCCAGCTCGTTTTCGGCGCCACCCAAAGGCCGTTCCCCACGTTGATTCCGCGGACAGCACTCGCCAACACCGGCGGACTCACTATATCGATCGCCCAAGTCGTGGTGCTCGGGATCACGGTGGCGCTGCTCGTCGGGCTTCGTTTCATCGTCATGAAAACCCGGATGGGTTTGGCCATGCGCGCCCTCTCACTGAATCCCACCGCCTCGACCTTGATGGGCGTGAATAACAGCGTGGTGATTTCCTTCACCTTCGGCCTCGGCTCCGCACTGGCTGCTGCCGGCGGGATCCTTTACGCCTCGCTCTATCCCAGCATCGAGCCATTCATGGGCGTCCAGCCGGGCCTCAAAGCCTTCGTGGCCGCCGTGCTTGGCGGCATCGGAAATATACCTGGCGCGGCGCTGGGTGGGCTGATTCTCGGTGTCACCGAAACACTAGTGAAGGGATACAGCCAGGACGTCGGCATCCCATCGGGCTACTCGGAAGCTGTGGCCTTTGTGATATTAATTCTAATCCTCGTATTCAAACCCTCGGGCCTGCTCGGCAAGGTCGAGCGGGAGAAAGTATAACTGTATGAAGCGCTACTCCGCTCAAATTGTCCTGATCGTCACCGTGATGATTGGCTTGGGCATTTCTATGCTATCAGACTCGCTCGATGCCTACTACCTAGACATCGCCCTCAATGTGGGGATCAACATCATCCTCGCGGTGAGTCTAAATTTGGTGAATGGCCACACCGGTCAGTTCTCGTTAGGTCATGCCGCATTCATGTCATTGGGAGCTTACGGCGCGTCTGTTTTCACGCTTGAAGCCAGCAGCAAACTGGTGCCCTTGCTCGGCGGACCCGGAACCTTCGCCACCGGAGTCGCGTTTCTCATCGCCCTATTGATCGGCGGAATCTGCGCGGCCATTTGCGGATGGTTAGTCGGGATGCCATCGCTCCGCCTGCGGGGTGACTACTTGGCCATCGTAACACTCGGGTTTAACGAAATCGTTAGAGTGATTCTACAAAACACCAGCGGCGACGGTCCACTCGGCGGCCCGCTCGGCCTGCGTGGCATTCCCCCTCACACCACGTTTTTCTGGGTCTTCTTATTTGCCGCCGTGTGTGTCTATGCCGTCACCTCCATGGTCAATTCCACCTATGGTCGCGGCTTCCTCGCCGTGCGAGATGATGAGTTAGCCGCAGGTTCCATGGGGATTAACACCGTGCGCTACAAGGTCACCGCGTTCGTGACAGGCGCATTCTTCGCGGGTCTAGCAGGCGGACTCTATGCCCATCTCCGCACCACGATTTCGCCGGAAGGTTTTAATTTCCTCAAGTCCTTCGACATCGTCGTCATCGTCATCCTCGGCGGCATGGGAAGCACCGCCGGGGTGGTGGTCGCGGCTATACTTTTGACGGTGCTCAATGAGTTCCTGCGCGACGCAGAGCAATACCGAATGATTGTCTTTTCGCTGCTATTGATCGTGATGATGATCGTCCGCCCGCAGGGATTGATTCCTTCATTTCCGTTCATGAACTCGAAGAAAAAATCCGCATGAGCACCGGACTCAAACTGACCGACGTGACGATCCGCTTCGGTGGATTAAAGGCCGTGAGCGAACTCAGCTTCGCCTTGGCTCCTGGGGAGTTAGTCGGTTTGATCGGCCCGAACGGCGCGGGCAAGACCACGGTATTTAATCTGATCACAGGCGTTTACACACCCACTGAGGGCCACATTCATTTCGACGGTGCGCCGGTATCGCGAAAGAAACCCCACGAGATCACTCGCATGGGAATCGCCCGCACGTTTCAAAACATCCGGCTCTTCCACTCGCTCTCGGTGCTCGACAACGTGCGCGCCGCGATGCTGACCCATTTGAAGCGCGGCATCATTCATTCACTCACCCGCGGGCCGGTCTATCACCGCGAGGAAGCGGCGGTGGAAAAACAAGCGCTCGAGTTATTAGATATCTTCGGCCTCGCGGATGCCCGCGACAAGAACGCGAAAAGCATGAACTATGGCGACCAACGCCGCCTAGAAATCGTCCGCGCCCTCGCCACCAAACCCAACCTCCTCCTACTCGATGAACCCGCCGCCGGCATGAATCCATCCGAAAAGGAAGACCTCATGCAGCTCATCAATTTCATCAAACAAAACTATAACCTCTCCGTCCTGCTAGTGGAACACGACATGAAAGTCGTCATGGGAATCTGCGAACGCATCGCCGTGCTCGAGTATGGCATCAAAATCGCCGAAGGCACGCCGAAGGAAATCCAATGTCATCCAAAAGTGATCGAGGCGTACCTTGGGGTGGCAGCGGATTAGTTGATGGTTGAGAGTTGATGGTTGATGGTTGATGGTTGATAGCGAAGATAAAGAAGTTGATGAAAAGATAAGAAACTATGTTTGGATTTGAACGACTCGAAGTTTGGGTGAAAGCGATTGATTTCGCGGATACCGTTTATTCGGTGACCCGTGAATTTCCTTCGGATGAGCGCTTTGGACTTACCAATCAGATGCGGCGGGCAGCTGTGTCTATTTCCTCAAACATTGCAGAAGGTAGTTCTCGGAACTCACGCAAGGATTTTGCCCGTTTCATCGAAATCGCGACTGGCTCGCTCTTTGAGGTGGTTTCTCAATCTTATATCAGCAGGAACCAAGGCTTCCTAACTCCCGAAGAGTTTGAAATCCTCTACCTTGCCGCCGAGGAACAGGGGCGAATGCTCAGCGGCTTGCGGCGTTCCATGCTGGACGAACTTTGACTGCTGCAGAGACATCTTCTCTTTCTATCAACCATCAACTCTCAACCATCAACTCTCTTGCTCATTGTCGAAAATCTTCACGTCTCCTACGGCGCGATCAAAGCCCTGCACGGTGTTAGTCTTAAGGTGCCGAAGGGCAGCATTGTCACCTTGATCGGTGCCAACGGTGCGGGGAAATCCACCACTTTGAGGGCGCTGTCTGGCTTAGTGAAATCCACGGCGGGATCAATTTTATATGATGGCCAAGAAATTACAAAAATCCCGGCACACAAGATCGTGAGTCGCGGGCTATGTCATGTGCCGGAAGGTCGGATGATTTTCTCGAATCTCACAGTGATGGAAAACCTCAAGATGGGTGCCTATCTCCAGCGCGATAAGCAGTGGATCGCCTCGCAGACGGACTATGTGTTTGGCCTCTTCCCGCGCTTGAAGGAGCGCGAAAGCCAGACCGCTGGCACGCTCTCCGGCGGCGAACAGCAAATGTTAGCCATTGGTCGCGCGCTGCTGGGTAAACCGGAGTTTCTCATGCTCGACGAGCCGTCGCTCGGCATCGCGCCGCTGTTGGTGAAGTCCATCTTCGAGCGAATCGTGGAGATCAATCGCGAGCAAGGACTGACTATATTGTTAGTCGAGCAGAATGCCAATCTGGCACTGGATGTTTCGAGTTATGCCTACGTCCTTGAGACCGGGAAGATCCTGTTGGAAGGCCCATCCGCGCAACTCAAGGCAGACCCACAGGTGCAGGCAGCTTATCTCGGCGCGTGAATGAGGATTGCTCCACGACAGAAGTGTCGTGGCTCCTTATCGATGCTTCCAGCCCGGTAACAGAAAGATAGAGATTCCCATGCTCAGCAGGATGCCGATCACCGCGACGGTGCCGAGGCTCACGAGCGCGTCGCTGGAGGAAAACACCAAGGAGCCAAAGCCGATAACGTTAGACGCGCCGCAGAATAACAGCGCCTTGCCGGTGGTCGGGGTTCTCGCATGGTAACATTTTGTCGTGGTTTTTTAGAGAATGTTTCCATGCGAGTATCCGAAACATTTCTGGTCCGAAACATTTCCGATGGCCATCGATCAGAGAGATACTCAATTTCTCTCACGACTGTTGAAAAGGTTGAGAGAAAAACGGTTTTGGTTCCAAGCTCTCCGGCAACCTCTGGCTCTGCACAATAATAATTCATGGCTGCGGACTGGTGAATATACTTATCATTTATCGGGGAACTTGAATTTAGGACCGCCCCCTAATCCAATATCATTCAATGGGAAGAACTGGACTCTCTCACAAGAAAACGAATCGAGCAAATGCTTTACCTTGAGTGACACTATGAGTTCCATACCAATAACCATGAGGTCATTTTTCCCATCACTTCCTATCATTAAACGAAAGAACTTTGGCAGATCCCTGTTTACTCCCTGCTCTCTATCACTTTCCTGAAACCACACTGATTTTTCAACTTTACACGGTTCCGTCGTGAAGCCGGAGCATTGATTTTCAATGAGAGCATCTGTGAGACGTTGACTTGCTAAAAACACGGGATGACTGGTAACCAAGTCTTCGGGCCAATGATCAAATACGAAGTGCACATGTGAAATCGTCCGAGGAATTACGGTATGATCGATCACACTCTCTGGGCCAAATTCACCGCTTACTGTAGGTTTCGTTAGAAAATATTTCATAAGATCAATAAACACCGGGAACAAAATTCTTTCCATAAATTTTGTCAATCTTTTCGACTTGATCGAAAACCTCCGCCCTTGTAGGATTCCGATCCAACTGTTCGAATTCTATTTTAAATCTGTTCCACTCGCCACGGATTCCTTCAGATCTTAGATGCATTGCGTTTCCATCAGGACCTTTCGGGATACCACGTAAATTCTCAATGGAACCGAGTTCTTCGGGCGTGAATAGGTCTTTCCACGTTCCACCAAAATCAGAACCTTTTTCAATTGCATGATGAACGACAACCTTACCTCGCAAGCTAGGATACTTATCGAAAAACGTCTCGGCATATTGAGAAGGTGCACGGGTGCAGCGTCCAACTGATGCTTTGGTAATCGGAGGAGGACCCAATTTGACTTTTGCATTCATCTTAGCAACCCGGAAAGCTGTGACCGCACCTTTGACTGCTTGGCCTGCTGCAACGGCAGTCCCGATCGAGGCTACAGTTAGATCGCTGCTCTTTTTGCCGGCTTCGAAGTATTTCCCCTGTTCGGAGAGCGCGTTCGCGGCGTCGTCCATTACTTTCAGACCGTAGAATGGAATGGCTTCGGCCAAGGCGTCACGCGCTTGCTGGCTGCCTTGGATTGCGGCTATCACCGTCGCTGCCATTTGCTCACCCATCCGCTGGTTTGCGAACGGATTGGTCATGCTGTTGAGTGCTTGCGCCTGCTCGAAAAGGCCCCACCCGAAGCCGATGTCGAAGCCTTGGCTTGCTGTTAGCTTCCCGTCGGCAACCGCAGCATTCACCTGAACCAGCATGAAATCATTGGCGGTGGTGAAAATCCTTTCTTGGAATTCACCTGTAACAAGGTCCGAACACGTTTGGACAACCGAAAGAATCCTCTGACCAAAGGTGGGATCCGCCTCTTGGTCTTTAGCCAACTTCGCGACGTCTTTTACAATCTGAGATCCTAGCAACTCATGGGTTTTCCCGAGATCAAAGAATATCTCCTCGCCATCAATGAGCATGGTGAAGGCTCGGAAGCTGTCTTGTTCCGATAGAAGGGCGAGAGTTTCGAGAATGCCGCCGTATTTGTCGGCCAGCAGCGCCTGCGCGCCCTGGTCGCTACTACCTTTAATGGCTTCCATTAGAAGGGAGTTCATCTGTTCTGGTAGATGAGCTTCTTGATCGGGAGTTAGATTGAGCCGGTCCACGTTCTCCATCACCAGTTTGACTTGGCTCGCGCCATCGACAGTTTCCTCCAGCCACAGAGAGGCCCGAAAACCGTATTGACGCCTCTCGACGACATTTCCAGTGGGTTCGAATGGAATGGCTGAGGAACGTTGTCCGGTGCGCTCGAACTCCATGAGGTTCTTGGCCACGACTTCGTTTCTGATGCCGTCAGGCATTCCCGAAGTTTGCGATGAAGTGGTGATTTTGACTTCGCCCATGGTGGCATCCAGCACGGCGTAAGCTTTGCTGGTGGTGACCTGAACGGCATCCTCGACGACCAGCGAAGGATTGATCGACACAGTCAGTGCGATGGTGGCGACTGGGGAATCTTCATTCACCAATGCCTGTCCGATGCTGTTGACGTTGAGTGTCGCCTCGCCGTTGGCATCCAATATAACTTGTCCGTTAGAAAGACCGGTGACATTCAGACTCGGGCCTGCCACAAAGGATTTGCCATGGGTGAATGCGAGAAGGTCTATTAGACCCACCATGCCGCTTCCCGCGATGACGGGACTGCTCCCTTGGATGACTGCTCCGGCACCTTGGACGGTGGATTTCACTCCGTCGATGCTGACACTTAAATCACCGCTATCAGACAACTCGGCCTGAACATGGCTCCAGCGGCCCACCGGTAAGTCAGAGCCTACCACGAGTTGTTCCCCGGCCGAAGTCGTCACTCCGAATGCCACTTTTCCTAACGCATCAATGAACAATCTATACTCACCGGTTTTGAGGATGATATTACCTACTGCTTGAGAAGAGCGCAGCCAACAGCCGATGGAGAATCCCAATCGCGCACGAACTTCCGGGCTATCGGGTATGGTGATGTAGTCATCACCATCGAGCGCCAAAGAACCGGTTCCCTCGTGCTTTCTGATATTGTCGAGAACCGCGCCAGTGACAGATGCGGAGGTCGCATTAATCTCATTGGTGATTTGATTGCCAGTGATTTGATCAAATCGATAACTGGCCACGACATTTGGATTCACTGAACCGAAACTAACAGTCGCCGGCATTCCTGCATAACCGCTGGCCTTGATCTTCACTGCCGTGCTGGTGTGATAGGCCACGGACTGCATGGAGCCGTCCAAGCGCTCTACCGTTGTCGTCCCATCGGCGCTCTCGTCTCCTACGATCACCGGATTGGTCACCTTCACGCTGATCGGTGCGGTGGTGATCATTTCTACCTGTGTGGAAAGTAAACTGGAGCCGACAGAGGCTGTCACGAGGGCAGATCCGATCCGTCCGCCTCCCGCTCGCAGCGTGGCGGTGGCCTGCCCACTCTGAACAGTGGTGGCTGCGTTGATGATTTCACCACTTGAACTGAACCACTTCACTTCGGCTCCGTCGGCCACATTCGGGAAGTTGCCGGTAAGAGCGGTTGTCTGGTGAGTGGCGATGTCCAAGCTGCTAGTTCCAGCGCTAAGTCCCGCTCCCGCGACTTCGTTTTCGATCACCTCGGTCACCTCGAACCCGCTCGCCTCGATTCGGACCTTCTGCTGACCGACGGCATTTCCAGCGATGAGTTTTGCGCGGATTTTCCCGTCGCCATCCGTTCCCTGATCCAGAGGAACGATCTTTCCCAAGCCTCCTAAATGCCAGACCACCGGCGTATTTTTCTCCACAGGCTGGCCATACTGATCGTGGATCGTGGCGACCAATGTCATTTCAGATTTCCCGTCAGCGATGAGGGAGCCTCCCGCAGGTGCGCCACTTGTTTGCTTTTCCACCGTGATGGACGAGGCAAACCCAGCTAACACCGTGATCGTCGCGGTTTCCTTCTCAATGGCTGCCGCGCTGTCGGGGTCGATTTCATAAGTTTCAGTTGTCCCTCCGCCGCTTGGTAACAAAAGCTTCTTCACCCGCGCCCTGACTTTGTAAGTGTCGCCCGCGTTGGTGGATGTTGTCAGGATTGTGCTGGAAAAGCCGTCGGTTGTGGTTGTTTCCGTTTCCGATAGAGAACCGTCCCCCTCAATGATGTCCCACTTTATAATCGTTCCGTTAGCTGCGGGATTGACTGCGAAAGTGATCCTTACTGTGGAGATGTCGGCATCGGACGTGTAATACGGTGGGTCATCACTTTCGACTTCCGAGTGAGAAATACTTAATTCAAGGGGCACAAGGCACACCCGAGTATCCTGTCCGTCGGTCATTGGAGCCTTCAGTTCAATCCAATCGGTCTTCAGTGAACCGCTTGGCAGTTTAACATGCAACGGCTCGGCTTGAATCGTCTCCCAAATCTGGCTGACATCCGTGAAACGGCCTTTCTTGGTGATTTTAAGAAACTGCTCGTGCAATGCGGGGTGGTCTTTAGTCGTCGCCGAAACTCGGAACCTGAATTGCTCGATTCGACCTTCATACATGGTCGTGTTCGTGGCCCAAGCGGGGGTTTCAAGAAACCCGGATGAAATACCGCCATTGCTGAAAGTCAGATTCGCACTGAGATACGGCTTCGTCCCGACGGGAGTATTTTGTGCACTCCATGGTATCGCCTCAATCTTAGTTTGGAGATAGGCGGA